>JBBQSI010000043.1:0-12837 GCA_038213975.1 Chitinophagales bacterium | reverse complement strand
ATGATGTCAAAGAAGTCTATGTGAAAGACAACGAGTGGTTCACGGAAAGCATAACAGTGAAAGACAAAAACGTCACGATTAAAATAAATGACAAAACGGTAGTCGATTACACCGAGCCAGACAGTGTTGCGCAAAAAGTAGCAGTTGGTGGCAAAAGAATTTCCAGCGGCACTTTCGCCTTGCAGGGCCACGACCCGGCCAGCAAGGTTTACTTTAAAAATATCATGGTGAGGCCTTTGGCTGACTGAATTAACAATTTTGCCTCCGATATGGCCAGCCGGGGAAAGACTACAAATTTTACTAAGTTTTTACCCAGGGAGCGGCGTTTGAAAAGGAATTACTTCCCCCATACCGTTATTGCCTGCTTATGATGTATATTAGGAGACCAGATCTCCTGGGAAGAATTAATAACCAAAACCACAGCAGCGCCCTGGTCCGCTACTTTTAAAAGTTGAATTTTCTTTGGCGACGCCTATAAAAATATTGATTGTTGAGGACGAGATGATCATTGCCGCAAATATTGCCATGCAGCTCGGTAACCTCGGTTACGAAATATCCGCTATCGTCCCGCGTGGAGAAGATGCTCTCCAACACCTGAAGGAAAATAAACCCGACGTCATCCTGCTCGATATAAACCTCAAAGGCAAACTGGATGGAATAGAAACCGCCAGGCTCATGCAGAAAACTGATGATATCCCCTTGATCTATCTTACGGCTAACGCTGATGATGCCCATTTTGAAAGGGCGAAGGATACAAAGCCGTATGCCTTTATTTCCAAGCCATTTAAGAAAACCGACTTACAACGGGCAATTGAACTAACCGTAAACCTGGTAATGAATGGTGAAGAGCGGACGTCAAATGCTTCTCCTTATGTACTAACAGACCGCATTTTTGTAAAAGATCATGAGAAGATGCTAAAGATCATCATCGAGGATATCTTCTACATCGAAGCCGACAGGAACTATTGCCGCATTTTTTGCCATGACCGCGAATACCTGCTGGTAATGACGCTAAAGGATATGGAAAACAAGCTGCCACCGGAACACTTCGTGCGGATTCACCGCTCTTACATCGTGAACATTTCCCAAATAGACGAGGTAGCTACAGCACACGTCGTTATTTCTAAAAAAGCACTTCCCATGAGCAAACTAATGAGGGATAATGTGCTGAAGAGATTGCAAACCATCTGACGCCGATGAAGATGTCCCATCCGGCTTTCTTATTTTTCAGACAGAATTAATCTGTACTTTCTATCAGGCCGCCCCGTTAAGCCTGAACTCAAAATACACTGCCGTTCCTTTCTTAAAGTTATTTTCAATCTTCCCGTCGAGCTGTTGCGTAAGCAGGCTGATCAATTGTGTGCCAAAGCCCGTACCCCGCGTTACCTGGTTTTCCTGCTGCCCTACGCCATCATCCACCACTTCCAGGGCAATTGAATTTTCGTTTTCCATTTGCCGCAGCCCAATTTTTATTTTGCCGCTCCTGTTGCCAGGGAAAGCATACTTCAGTGCATTGGTGAGCAATTCATTTACAATGAGCCCCAGTGGCACGGCGGTATCAACATCCAGCTCCATATTTTCCACGGCATATTCCAGCGTGATACGCTGGTCAGCACCGAATGAGTCCAATACGTGCTGGCTCAAACTGATGAAATAATCATTCATGTCTATTGAAGCGAGGTTCTTTCCCTGGTAGAGGCGCTGGTGTATCATGCTCATTGAATGCACGCGGTTCTGGCTTTCCTGCATAGCCTCTGCCACGTTCGGGTCACTTACCTGGGATGACTGTAAGGCAAGCAGGCTGGAAACTATTTCGAGGTTATTTTTTACTCGGTGGTGGATTTCTTTTAGTAAAAATTCTTTGTCCTTGTTCTGCTGTTGCAGCAATTTATTTTTCTTCCGGTTGTAGTATAAGGTTCTGAATAGCAGCGCCAGCAGGAGCAATAATAATCCGGCTGTGATAATGACATACAGCTGTCTTGAACGTTGTAATTCTATCTCTTTTTCCTGCTGACTAATGGTACTTTCTTTTTTTGCGACCTCAAATTCAGTTTGCAACAATGAAATACGCTGGTCAGCTTCGGCGGTGAAAACTGCATTTTTGCATTGGTCGTATTTTTCGAAAGCTGCATATGCCTCTTTGTAATTTTGACTGCCTGCATATGCTTTGCCAAGGGCTTGATACGTCTCGGTAAGAAAAAATTTATCGCCAAATTGGGAAGTGGCAATTTCCAGGCACCGCAGTAATGATTCAATCGCAAGGTCATATTTTCCTTGCAGGTTTTGAATCTTTCCTACAGATAACCATGATCGCATCAGCATAAAATTGTTGTCGAGAAGCGTAGCGTAATAGATGGCTTGGGTCGCGGCCTCCTCAGCTTCTTTGAATTTTCCCTGGTATGAGTATAATTCTGACAAAGCGATGTATACGTCACTCAAATTATTATAGAATCCGTATCGCTCAGCCATCTGAATGGAGTGCTTGTAATACTGTAAAGCCTCCGGGTATTTTTTCAGGGACAAATAATTGTTGCCAACTACAAAAAGCGTGAAGTCGTAATCGAGGTCATCGATGTTTCGCTCCTCGAAAAATTTCAGGGAGGTCAGCCCATATTCCAGCCCTTTTTCAAACTTCGACTGTTTATAAAAAAGATTGCTGAGATCGCTATAGGCAAGTGCCATGGCCTTTTTGTCGTTAAGTTTTTTGCCCAGCTCCAGACCAAATAAGGCGTAGTCTGCCGCCGTATCGAGCACGCCTCTTCGTTCAAATACATACCCGAGCTGCGTGTATAGGAACGGTAGATCCGCTGTTTTTACTTTGGTTTTTGCTTCCTGCAAAACTTGAAAGGCACTGTCTAATTTTTCCATTCTTAAGAGCACGGCGCCCTGTGTTACCTGGAAGCGCCCGTTCCAAAGAGAATTATTTTTTTGAGCGCTGAGCTTCAGTCCCAATTCAGTAAAACGCAGGGCTTTTGTGAGGTTCCTGGTATGCCAATAATATGCAAGGTCATTTAGTGTGGAAAATTGAAGTGAATCTGATGGCAACTTGTTCCAATAAGCCTCCAGCGTATCAAGGTAAGAAGCGTTAAAATTATCTGTCTCTATAAAAACTTTCTTGTAGGGATGATTGCTTTGCAGGTTGATAACCTGTGCTGAAGTGAAAAAGCAAGAGAAGTTAAGAACGACGGTTAGAAAAATAATTCGAAAACACAGGCGCATATGAAAGTAAGTATCTGGTTCCGAAAGTCGGAACCTTCAATACATTTTGAAATGTTAAGCAATGATGGTTAAACAACCTGATTTAATTCAGTCAGTTGTTTTGCGGCGGGAACCGTTAGGCTGGTTTCGTAGATGAGTGAGTAATATACAAACAATATTCATCTCTTGATACAACTCGTAAAAGTTTAATTGCACGCCGGCACGTAAATCCCGGTAAGCCAGGCTGCGTTTTCGGACAAAGATTTTGATCATTCGTCCCTGGGCCGCTGCCTAAAGGGCAAATAAACATTACTTTATTACCAATCACTTTAAACACAAAAAAATTATATTATGAGAAAGTCATTCAAATGTGCAGTTTTCATGCTCGTTGCATTTTTAATACATAGCGGCAGTTATGCACAGGACAGCAGTAAAGTCCAGGCCTACTATATACATGAGGATCCGGTTTATCCTTCGATGGCTACTGAATACTAAAAAGTTGCAGCCAACTTCGCAGCCGAAAGCAAGAAGGCGAAGGTGGAAGAAGGCTGGCTGGCCATTCGGACCGATGACTACAGGTACCTGTATGTTTCGCCGATTAAAGACATGGCGGACCTGGATAAAAATAATTTTGCCCCCCTGGAGAAATCGCTGGGCAAGGAGGCCTACACCAAAATGTTCACCGATTTCAACAAATATTACGATAGTCGTCGCGATTTTATCGTATTGCTCAGCAAAGAACTCAGCTACATGCCGGGCGGTATCAATATCAATCCGCCGGGTATGCCTTACCGTAAGTTCGCACACTATTATTTTAAGCCCCAGGATGGCTCAAAAGTCAGAGCAATCGCCAAAGAGTTTCATGACCTTTATGCCAGTAAAGGATCCAAGCGCCCGTATAGGGTGTATAGGAGTGGGTTTGGTGAAAGCCAGGATTACCTAATGGTGGTGGTTGCTGCGAAGGATGCCGCCGATTACGAAAAAACACGGGCTGAAAGCAATGAATTGATTGGAGATGAAGGAAAAGCCCTTTACTCAAAGTTTCTTAAGGTTCTTTCAGGCGTTAAATATGTTTCAGGCATGGTGCTGGATGATCTGTCGTGCTCTCCGGGGAAATAAAGCTCAGCAATAAAGCTAGATTTTCCTTTCAAAAAGTTGCGTGTGCAAAAAAAATCTTCTCGTGGTTTCAACTCCTTTCAGGCACTGCCTTTCCAGGCGGGGCCTGTGAAAAGTTCCATACGCAGTCTAAAGCCACCCCGATTTCTCTTTGGTTCCACGCTGCCTAGTCGGCGGGTTCCCATAACTCAATTTTATTTCCTTCTATGTCAATGATGTGCACAAACTTTCCGAAATCAAATGCTTCTATTTCATCAACAATAGTTACACCTTCTTTTTTAAGTTCTTCAGCAAGTGCTTCCAGGTCAGCAACCCGGTAGTTTATCATAAAATCTTTGGTTGATGGTTCAAAATATTTTGATGATTCAGCAAAAGGATTCCATTGAGTGGAGCCCTTTTTGGCTGAGTCAGCTTCTTCTCTCCACCCAAAAGTTGCTCCATACTCATCGGTGTTTAAACCAAGATGCTCTTTGTACCACTCTTTAATTTTGTTGGGGTCTTTACATTTAAAAAAGACGCCTCCAATCCCTGTTACTTTTGTCATTTTGCTATTGTCTTTAAATGTTATAATTTTTTTTAAGTGAAACGAAGTCAGAAAGTTACAACAAGTGTAAAGAAAGGGGTGACGCCAGCGTTAATTTGCCTGCTGCTGCCAGTTGCATTATTGCAACTCCGGTAAATGCTTTTGTAATAGAATTAATAGAAAATTAATATGTAAAAATTCAACAGAAAAATTTGCTGCTCTCCGGCATAGAAAACATAAATGTGTGAGAATGAACGAAATGCCTTTTTCAAACAGTGGTTTAAGCGTAAGTTTGCCACTTAATTTTTAAAAAGTAACGTGTAATCAGTTCGCTTATGTTGAAAGTTGCAGGTCTGGTGATGTCGGTGTTTATTTTTTCGATAGCAAACGCTCAAAATAATCCCTATGGAAAACTGAAAGTATATATTGATTGCAGGGTTAAGTGTGATTTCTCATTTATTAAATCAGAGATAACCATTGTTGATTTTGTATTAAACAGGTTATCTGCCGATGCATATGTATTGCTGACGGGGCAAAGGGTGGGTGGAGGTGGCATGCAATATGAAATGAGTTTTTATGGTCAACATAAGTTTAACAATTATACTGACACATTTTTTTTTGACGTCCAGCCTAATGCGACACAATCTGAAACCCGTGAAACGATTTTACAATATCTGAAGCTGGGGTTCTCTCCTCTTATCGCTAAAACCCCATTTGCATCCAGCGTGAAAGTGCTGATGAAGCAGGATACAACGGATGCTCCCCCTCCTTACGAAAGTGATCCACATGACAAATGGAATTTTTGGGTGTTCAGGGTTGGGGCAAGCGGCCAGTTAAATGCCGACCTTGTTTATAAAAATAATGTGATCAGCACAGACTTATCTGCAAACCGAACTACCGATAAACTAAAAGTCGAATTTTACCTGAATGGCGATTTGCGGAATTCTGTCTATACCTACAATACCGATACAAGCACCACCCGGTACAGGGTAAAGAATCATAACTACAAGCTTTATCATACATTAGTCCGGTCGTTCAGCGACCATTGGAGCTATGGATACCAAACCAGTTTTTCTAATAATACTTTTGATAATTATATGGTTAAAGTATTTTTCAGCCCTGCAATTGAATACAATGTTTTTAATTACAAAGATGTCAACAGCCGCTTTTTTGTGATACGGTACGGTGTGGATGTGAATCACTTCGATTACTACGATACAACGATATACAATAAGATACGCGAAACGCTGTTTGGACACAGATTTTCGGCAGCTATAACTTTAAACAAAAAATGGGGGAATTTTAATGGGGGCATTTTTTATCGCAACTATTTCAGAGACTGGAGCCTGAATATTATGGGTATCAATGCGAATACAAATGTCAGGATTGGGGGTGGATTGTCTTTTTTTGTACGCCTCAATGCGAGTGTGGTACACAACCAGTTAAACCTGGTGAAGGGTAATGTAACGGAGCAGGAAGTTTTTACCAAAAAACGACAACTGGCTTCTAATTATAACTATTATACTTCGTTCGGTCTTTCTTTTCGGTTTGGAAGTATATTAAATAATTTTGTAAACCCGCGCTTTGATGGGTATGGCGGCTTTTGATTGACTTCACCTGTCGGAGCGTGATATCTCCCCCATCAGCTTTCATAACATCGTAGCTTAATGATAAACTTAACTTGGTTCCCTCTTCGCCGGGTTGGTTGTAAAGGATGACTGAAATATTTTACCTGCTGCATTTTTGAGGGATACCACACTTCATTGTCTTCAAACAATAAATTTTAAAACGATATTTAGTTGTTATATGCACAAACGAGGAATTGGATTTTTGTTTCTTGTGATATTCTAGGGGCATAAGATTTGAACTTTTGATGGCTACCTCCCATTGTACAATAAACTTTATTCTTCTTTCTTCCGGAATATTTGAAGTGCTTTGATTTATTAAACTTCATCACTTGTATAACCTAAACAAACAGCCTATGCGCGAAGTAAATAGCTATTTCAATAAAAACTTTTATTCAATATCTTAGCATAAATCAACATCTCAAAAATTTCCTTGTCCGCTTAAAAATTATCACAGCAATATGAAACACTTACTGCTACGTTTTTTAAAGCTCCATTGGAGAGGCGGCGGGAGGGAGAGGCTAAAAAAAATACTTACGTTGACTGCATGCTCTCTTTTTGCTGTTGCGGCTATATCGCAAACTTCCAATTCGTCCATGCCCGCAAAAACAAAACCTGTTACGGTAGAAATCAAAAAAGAAGCCAGTCGTTTTCAATTGTTAAGAGGAGGAAAGATCTATTTTGTAAAAGGGGCAGGAGGCAGTAGTTACCCTGATAGGATAGCCGCTTGTGGTGGCAACTCAATACGTACCTGGAGCAGCAATAAGGGACAGCAAGTATTAGACTCGGCACAAAAATATGGATTAACCGTTTTAATGGGGCTTGATGTAGCTCGTGAGCGTCATGGTTTCGATTATAATGATACGACAGCCGTAAAGAAACAATTAGAAAAGTTGCGCACTGAGGTTATAAAATTCAGAAACGATCCGGCTTTACTGGCGTGGGGTATTGGCAATGAGCTTAACCTGCAGTATAAAAATCCTAACGTCTGGAATGCCGTTAACGAAATTTCTAAGATGATTCATGCTTTAGACCCCAATCACCCCACCTGTACTGTATTGGCCGGAGTAAATAAAGAGATGGTTGATTACATCAGGGAAAGATGTGCTGATATTAACTTTCTTTCTATCAACACCTACGGCGGTTTAACAAGCCTGCCGAAAACGATAGCAAATGCCGGATGGGACGGTGCTTATATGGTAACCGAATGGGGGCCGACAGGCCATTGGGAAGGGCTTTCTACTGAATGGAAATCTCCGATCGAAGAAACCAGCAGCGAAAAAGCAGCTGTGTATAAAAGCCGTTATGAGGCCTCAATAGAAAAAGATAAAGACAAATGCCTCGGGTCTTATGTATTTCTGTGGGGGCAAAAACAGGAAAGAACGCCTACCTGGTATGGCCTCTTTACCGAAAATGGAGAAGAATCGGAAGTGGTGGATGTAATGCAATTTCTATGGAGTGATACCTGGCCTGAAAACAAAGCCCCGCATCTCTACTCTATGCAAATAGATGGTAAAAAGGCAGTGGACAATGTGTATGTAAAGCCCGGCAATAGTTATCCTGTATTAGCGGTAGTCGCCGACCCTGATAATGATAAACTCAGCTATCGTTGGGAAATCTTACCCGAGCCCACGCAGGTAGGACAAGGTGGTGATTTTGAAGCACGGCCGAAGCCTGTAGAAAATTTAATCTCATACACAGCTAATAACGGACACGCTACTTTAAAAGCTCCTGATAAAGAAGGCGCTTACCGCTTATTTGTTTATGCTACGGATGGTAATAATAACGTGGCAACCGCTAACCTCCCTTTTTATGTGAAAAAATTAGCCATAGATTGAAATGGTTTGATATTGATTTTGGTTAAGTCATAAATATAATTTGGTAAGCCTTGAAGCATTCTCAATAATAAAAATTCAACTTGTTTTGGAAAAAAAGATTTGTCCGGCATCGTCTTCTGAAAGGCACGAAGTGCTATAAATCTTGCTTAGCTTAAAAAGCGAGTGGATGATAATGAAACCAGCAGAAGACTTTTCCAAAATAAAATAACAGAAAGAGAAAGAAGAAAATGAAAATGTTTTCTATAATAAATTAACGAAATGCAATTGGGTTTAGAAAAATTTAGCTTCCTATGCAAAATCATTTCGCAACCGGTTGCATACCTGTTTTTTGGAAGGTTATCCGTGCCGCAAATCCCAACCTGTTTTATTTTGAGAATTATCATGCCAGGGGAGACAACGGGAAGTTGTGTTTCCCTGTAAATTAATTTTCCCGGTGCCTCACAAACCAATGTCTTTATCATGGCCATTTTTGATTTTAAATCATACTTGCATTTACCTCACACCAGTTGATGCCGTGTATCACACGTTTGTGCCCGAAACCTGATTGCCTATTTAAGCTTTCCGGAAGTTATTATTTCAGCACGATATGCAAAAAATTATTGGGCCCAGGGATATCTGTATTTGTAAAGTGATCAATTAAGCTTGACTTGAACCCGGTCATTTTAATTCTTATAAAAACGAGAGCGTCACGCATTGCTGAAAAGTTTGCTGATAAAATGTCTTGTTTGATTGAGTACAGTTATGCTTCCCCTGATACCAAAAATATTCAATAGTTTAGGCAGGAATTAATGCTTGTAAAACCCCGGTATGAAAATAATAAAGTATGAACTCTTCAAAGTGCCACCCCGCTGGCTCTTCCTCAAAATAGAAACGGACGAAGGCATTACTGGCTGGGGAGAACCGGTGATAGAAGGTAAAGCTGATACGGTGAAAACTGCGGTGGATGAACTTATGCAGTCGTTAATTGGCAAAGACCCGGCGCCAATTGAAGACCATTGGAATTCGATGTATCGCGGAGGCTTTTACCGCGGTGGGCCGATTTTGATGAGTGCGATTTCCGGGATCGACCAGGCATTGTGGGACATCAAGGGCAAAACGTTCAATTGCCCTGTCTACGAACTGATGGGAGGAAAGGCAAGGGATAAGATGCGGGTCTATTCCTGGATAGCCGGGGACAGGCCAAGCGATGTGGGCCAGGCAGTGTTGCAGGCAAAAGCCAACGGCTTCACCGCAGTGAAAATGAATGCAACGGACGAAATGCAATACATTGACAGCTACGAAAAAATAGAGCGGGTACTGCAACGCGTTGCTTCTTTGCGTGAAGCCGTTGGATACACGGTAGATGTTGGCATCGACTTTCACGGCAGGCTTCACAAGTCCATGGCGAAAGTGTTGGCAAAGGAGCTGGAACAGTTTCACCCGATGTTTATAGAAGAGCCGGTGTTACCGGAAAATAATGAAGCGTTGAAAGAAATTTCGGTGGCCACTTCCATCCCGATCGCCACGGGTGAACGCATGTTTAGCCGGTGGGATTTCAAACTTCTTTTAGCCGGCGGATGCGTCGATATTATCCAGCCCGATCTCTCACACGCAGGCGGCATCACGGAGTGCAAAAAGATCTTTAGCATGGCGGAAGCGTATGACGTTGCAGCTGCTCCGCACTGCCCCCTCGGCCCGATTGCGCTCGCGGCCTGCCTCCAGGTAGATGCCACCTGCCACAATGCATTCATCCAGGAGCAAAGCCTTGGCATTCACTACAACAGCGGCAACGACCTGCTTGATTATCTCGCAGATAAAAATGTCTTTAAATACACTGATGGCTTTGTGAAGTTGCCGGAAGGTCCCGGCCTTGGCATAGAAGTGAACGAAGAATTTGTAAGAGAAAAGGCCCGCGAAGGACATAATTGGAAGAACCCTGTTTGGCGGCACGGTGATGGCAGCGTGGCGGAGTGGTAACTAACGTACATGGTAACACGAAAAATAAATAACGACCGGCCAACGCGAATTCGCTATTCGGTATTAGCGCTGCTCTTTGTAACAGTTGTGATCAACTATATGGATCGCACGAACATCTCCGTGGCAGGTTCACTCATCAGCCGTGAATTGAATTTCACGACAGTGGAAATGGGCTATATTTTTTCTGCTTTTAGCTGGACGTATGCCACCCTGCAGATACCCGGAGGCATAATGGCAGACCGCTTTAATACACGCATACTCTATAGCTGCATCCTCGTGCTCTGGAGCCTTGCTACTGTTGCCCTTGGCTTTGCCACCGGTTTTGCGCTCATCATATTCCTCAGGATTTTGATCGGCCTGTTTGAAGCACCCTCCTACCCAATTAACAATCGCGTCGTCACCAAATGGTTTCCTGATAATGAAAGGGCCGGCGCTATTGCCACCTACACATCAGGACAGTTTATCGGCCTGGCTTTTCTTACACCAGTACTTACGGCTATTCAACTGTATGCCGGCTGGCGGGGCCTGTTTATCATCACCGGCCTCGTCGGACTGCTTTGGGGCGTCTGGTGGTATTTTGCTTATAAAAACCCGACTGAGCACCCACGCATAAACGAAAAAGAACTCGAACACATTGAGAGCGGTGGTGGCCTCATCGACCGGCACGGCAATGGGGGAAAAGAAACAGAGAAATTCCAATGGGAAAATCTGCGCCTGGTGTTGTCCAAAAGAAAACTTTGGGGAATTTATCTTGGTCAATTTGGCCTTGGTGCTACGCTGATATTTTTTCTTACCTGGTTTCCAAAATACCTCGTCGAATACAAACACATGAATTTCCTGCAGTCGGGCTTTATGGCCTCTGTGCCATTCCTGTTTGCCTTTGGAGGTGTCTTGTTTTCCGGGTTCATCTCCGATTACCTGGCAAAGAAAAATGTTCCTGTTGGCACCGCCCGCAAGGCGCCGGTGGTAGCGGGTTTGCTTTTATCCACGGCTATTATCGGCGCTAACTTTGTCACTGCACCCGGGTGGGTGATCTTCTTTCTGTCGGTGTCTTTTTTTGGGAACGGGTTGGCTTCCATTGCCTGGGTGTTTGTGTCGCTGCTGGCACCAAAAAAACTTATTGGCCTCACCGGTGGTACATTTAATTTTATTGGCGGATTGTCCGGCATCATCGTACCTATTGCCATCGGCTACCTTGTGAAAGGCGGCAATTTTTCTCCTGCCCTCATCATGATCAGTTGTATGGCATTGATGGGTGCACTCAGTTATATTTTCCTTGTTGGTAAGATTGAAAGAATTGCGATGCCCGGAGAAGTGTAAGGGAATAGCTGATCAGCCATAAAGTGAACATTGCATAATCGTCATGACATTTTTCCCCGGCAACTGCAAGGCTGTTTTTATAATAGAACAAATCGATCCTAGGGAACGAAAGAAATTTTCGATTTTGTTTGTTTCTACCCAAGAACTGTTCCGATGGAACACGGGCATGTAGTATCGAATGGAAACTGTGAAGTTCTTTTTTTTCTGAATCTGCTAAATTATGAGAAGTTTGTAACGGAGACTCCACGGGCCTTCCACGCCAAAAACAAACTGGTAACTGCCGCCATTGCCATTTTTTATAAAGATGTCCTGACGGATTCAGCCCTGGCAGCTTACGATTTTGTAAATCTTATGAGCTATGATCATACGGGTCCATGGCGACCGGAAAACTCCGGGCCTCATTCCACCTATAATTATGCGCTGGCGGACCTTGATTACTTTCTAACGGAAAGGCATATCCCGGCAGACAGAATTACGCTGGGCCTTCCGTTTTACGGTTACGGTTTTGGACCTAAAGAAAGTTCAACTCCGGTGAGCCTAAACTATAAACAGATCCTGGATAGCCTCCCGGGTGCCGCCAGCAAAGATTCAGGCTACCTGCGATCAGGATCACTAATTCATTATAACGGTGAAGAAACTGTTAGAAGAAAAACAGCTCTTGCGCTTGAAAAAGCTTCAGGGATCATGATCTGGCAAATAGCAGGTGATGCTGCAGGCGACGAATCTCTCCTGCAAATCATTCGGGAATATTCAAGAAAAAATAAAGCAGATTAAACCAGCAACTCGGGTAATTTCAACCAGGTTTTAGTGTAGACGTTGAAATATTCAAGTGCGCCTTTACCTATATCGAGTTTGTAATCGAAAGCTGGATAGCCCGGCACAAAATATCCGGGATAGAAGTATTGAAAACCTTTGCGCTTGCAGTAAAAATTCTTTTCAAAAATCATATACCGCCCCAGGCTAAATTTCTTATAGTCCGGATGAAAATATGAGACGATCCCGGCAGCACTATTTTTGCCAAGATCAAAAAAGCCTGCAGCAACTAACTTATCGTCATCGTACAAGTTGATAACCTGGGTATTGTAAATATTAGAATTGCTCTCGCCATTGAGCAACCATTGCAGATTTGGCGCGGCCTCAAAAGGAACACAGGTCCTATATTTTTCAAATAATTCTTCATGCGCCGGAGTAATACATGCATGCGCAATCTCTTTGCGAAAGCGGGCATTTTTATTCGTCAGGAGTCGATACTGTTTATCCA
>JBBQSI010000042.1:0-13053 GCA_038213975.1 Chitinophagales bacterium | reverse complement strand
GTGAGAACCGGCTGATCCGCTTCGATGTCGAAGATCAAAAAGAAGTTTCAATTGTGTATAAAGCCGTCGTGGATAATTATTTCCAGGAAACGAATCATACAGACCAGGAGACGACGCCTATTTCCCAGTTAGACAGTTCTGTGTTGCCCTATTTGTATCCGAGCCGGTATTGCCAGTCGGATAAATTGTTTCGTTTCGCTTCGAGCAAATTCGGCGAGATCACAAATCCTTTTCTGAAAGTGCTGGCAGTCACAGATTGGATTTATCATAACGTGCAATACCTCAGTGGATCTACCGATTCGGAAACTTCTGCCTATGATACAATCACAGAACTTGCCGGCGTGTGCCGCGACTTTGCACACCTTGGCATTGCAATATGCCGGGCGCTTGGCATACCTGCGAGGTATTTCACAGGGTATGCGTTTAAGTTAGTCCCACAGGATTTCCATGCCTGCTTCGAGGCGTATATCGGCAACCATTGGGTATTATTTGATGCTACGCGCCTGGTGCCACTAAATAGCCTGGTGAAAATATCCACGGGAAGAGACGCGGCAGATAGTTCTGTGGCGAACTTATTTGGTAGTATATTATTCAAAAGCAGCAAAGTAACGTGTGAACTGAAAGATCCTGAACCGGAACCTCTGTCGTACGATGCTGCCCGCCTTGCCGGCGTTTCTTACCAATAGTTTTTACATTTTATACGTCGCCTGCCCCTGATGATACTCACGAAAAAAGTCTGTGAAAGGTTAGGTATATTTATTTTCCTACAAGGCAGGTTGTTGGTAAATGCAAATTGTGTAACACTTCCTAATTCTTAATTCTTAAATATTAAAATTCAAACATGTCTGTTCCAAGAAGAAAATTTCTCTCAGACACCATTAAATTATCGGGCAGTGCTATGCTTTTCGGAACCTCGCTCCAGTCCGTAAGGTTCACGGGGTCTGAAAAAAATAATTGGACGGTTGGGGAGATCATGGATCTATTTATCAGCGAAGTGAAAGGCGGCCCCTTTGAAAAAACAGTCGATACTCTGAAGGCGGGTAACCGTGATATTATAGTTTCAGGTATCGTCACCACGATGTTTGCTACCATCGAGGTGATTAAACAAGCCATCGACAAGCAGGCAAATTTTATCATAGCACATGAACCAACTTTTTACAATCATTTAGATGAAACAGACTGGCTGAAGAATGATGATGTCTACAATTACAAAGCAAAACTGTTGGCGGAGAAAAATATGGCGGTCTGGAGAAATCATGATTATGTCCACACTTTTTCCCCTGATGGCGTACAAACAGGATTAGTGGAAAAATTAGGTTGGGAAAAATATTATCACCCGGAAAGCAGGAACGTTTATCAAATTCCGGAGACCACGGTTGGTGAACTGGCAAGGTATTTTAAAAAACAATTGGGCATTCCTACATTGCGTTTCGAGGGAGACTTGAAACAATCCTGCAAAAAAGTTTTGCTTATGCCTGGGGCTGCAGGCGGGAAGAGACAAATAGAAATGATCATAAAAGAACAACCTGACGTAGTAATTTGCGGGGAAGTTTCTGAATGGGAAACACCGGAATACATCAGGGATGCCCGCTCAAGCGGTAAGAAGATTTCCCTGATTATTTTAGGACATGCCGACAGTGAAGAACCCGGTTCTGCTTTTATGCAAAAATGGCTTCAGCAAAAAGTTCCGGGCTTAAAAGTCTTCCACATACCTTCAAGCAATCCACTGTCGTTCATCTAAAGCACTAAAGTTTTTGATCGCTTCTTCGGCGCATTAGTCGTTTTCCATCCTTACAAACTCACCGGTATCAGAAAAAATCAAATTTTTACCCTCACCTCTACTTCGTAGTTTGTTTCACCCGAAGCTTTTTTGATCATCGCGGCCTCTTTAATCTTCACGCCATTATAATTTTTTGATAGATAATCGCCAACTCCTGAAGGAAGTGCTTTCATTTCGATTTCAGTTTCTACTTCCTGTTGATTGCCATTTGCGTCATACACGGCAGACATTTCTTTCCCATCTTTCTCAAAGTTAGCCTCGAATCCCGCATCCTCCTTCTCCCATTCCGCAGAGCTGCCGGGGAAGGCATGAGCAAAGGAATTTGTAACGGTTGCAGGCACGTCAGACATATTCAAATTGTGTGAACCGGCTGTGAATATCAACCCTGCTGTAAGAACCAAGGCAATACCCGTAATAAATTCTTTCATGTCAGAAAATTTTAATTGTCCGGTAAAGCTATTGACTAAATCTGTAGAGAATTTGAAGGTGTGATGTTCTGCTTGCATAAAAAAAAGAGAGACAATTTCTTATCTCTCTTATGAAAATATTTGTTTTGGAACTTAGTGTGCTATTATTCCCGGCAGTGCTTTTTCAAAAAGTGCGGTGAATTGCTGCGCTGTCAAAATGTGTCCCTGCTTTTGTGCATTATCAGCAAGATGGTAAGCCCACTTGGCCGCAGCCATTCTTTGTGTAGGCGTACCGTGATGGCCGGTGCTGCTAAACGAACAATCTCCAATGTTGAAGAAGACTGTCAAAAATTGTTTCACCCGCTTCCATTGCATGCTGGCACCTCTTGCGTGCGAAAGATAGTAAGCAGCATACGCATCAGCCATTAGCTCTGTACGTCTAGTAGCCTCTGGCGACCTAACATCTTCAAAAAGATTTAACTGGAACTGTATGTGATGACCAAATTCGTGAGCGAGAATTGCCTGCGGCGCTACGTCACCGTAACCAATGGCAGCATATCCTTCTAAAATACCATCACCCATTATGATCTTGTTGGGAATAACTCCGTAGGGAGGAAATTCGAAAGTCGATAGTGCAAAAGCATTGAACGTGAAGATTGGATGATCGCCATTTCTATATTGCGGGAATACATCAAGCAATTCCAGGATCAGGTCGGCATAATACTCGGCAGTGGCCTGGTCGTCATCGTACAAAATTTTATCAATACGGATCACCTTGTCACGATCCAACAACATGTCGCCGTGCATCGCAGCGAGTACCATACCGTCTGTATTTATGTTCCAAAAACGCTTTAAATCTTTGAAGGTCTTCGTTAAAACGTGTGTGAATTCACCATCGAGGCCAAAATACTGGTTACTCGAACTGTTTTCAAAAAAGAGGGCATCATAAGTTGGGAAGTCCAGCATCCCCGTTACTATGGCATAGAAAATCACCGTGTTGTCCCAGTCTGCCAATTCATCATCCAGCCAATGGAAGAGTGCGGTATTGGCATCGCAGGGTGTGGCCGTTATTTTCAAGAGGTTATTTATCATTTCGCGATACTCAGGGTGCACCTTCAGCATAATTACTGCGTTGTGCTCTATCCTTGTTTTAGCATCAGCGGGGAGATTTTTTAGAAGGTTGTTCAGGCGCTCTACATCTTTTGCATTAATGCCCGCTGGCTTCTTAGCTCCGGCTTCGCTTGCCTGGGTCGGATCCGGAAGCATAGAAGTGTCCTTTTTACAACTTGTAAACATCAGTGCGCAGAGTGCGACCGATGTAATCAAAAATTTTAAATTTCTCATGTGTCGTTTTTATTTTTAAAAATAAGTGTAGGGTTTCGTTGCAATTTAACAATCTCCTGGCAAACGGCATCTCAAAAATGACAACATTTTCTTGAGATTGTTTGCGCAAACGCAAGATGAAATAACCGTGAACTTACGGAAGAAAAAGGGGGAAAAGACGGTGGTGCAAAGCCGAAAAGGGTTGTATTTTGCCTAAGCTTTATGCGCATTCTATTTTTAAATTATCAACAACTTATTTATGGACAACGGTCTTACATTTCGGTTCGAAGTTTCAGAAATTCAAAAACTCATAGATGGTCTTGACGCCGGGGCAAAGGACCATATTTTAATTACGTACTACCTGGATCCTTCGGCGGGTAATAACAAATCGTATCTCGTTGCTAAAGCAGAAGGTTTTACACAGGCTAAAGAGGAAGAGGTCTCGTTGCCAGCCGGAAATCCAGCATATGGTTGTCCCGTGCCGCCTTGCCGCTGAGGGAGTATGAAAACGCATGGATGCCTTATAGAGAGCCGACAATAGAATTCGATGGAATTATTTCGATTAATTCAAAATTGAGAAGCTTATTTACCAATTACCTTGAGCCGGTATCTTTTGCCATACTGGCAATTGCAGTATTGCTATACATTCTTAGCGGGCACGGGAAGGTGAAGATTTGGGTACTATTCCTTACCAACATACTTTCCGCTATCGCAATGTTTTTGGCGAGCACAAAGGTAATTCCCTCGGTAAATAACATCCTGGAATATGACATCCTTTTACTGGTAACGAGCGTAGGACTTGGGACCTACTTTTTTATTTTTTTTCATTCCCGTATACACAAATGGTTATCCCTTTTGCTGGCAACTGGCGGCGCTGTTCACTTCTTTATTCGCGATCTGCACTACCATGATACAGCCACTTTCGACAGCATCGGCTATTATGTTGTCAGCCTGTATATAATAATGTTAGTTTTTATCGCTTTTCGGAGATTTTTAAAGGACAACAGTGGCTTATCGATCACCAGGGAGTTTGATTTTTGGGTAATGATGTCCCTGTTTATCCATAGAGTCGGCTCTATTACAATTTTTCTGTCGCTCTATGCGCTTACAAATATGGTCAGTAAAGAGGAACATTCAGTGAGTGTAGGTAATCTTTGGGCGGGGCAAAATATCTTTCTACTTTTAAGCAGCCTTAGCCTTTTGGCCGGCGTGCTATGGATAAATTTACAGAAGAAATAATTGTATTTGCAGGCATCGCAATTTCGCTCCTGGTAGTCGGGATAGGTGTTGTGAGTCTCTTCCTTATCTACCGCCAAAAGCAGATGCAGACTTTTAAGGAAAAAGAAATGCTCAAGGTAAATTTTGAGCGCCAGCTATTAGAGTCGCAACTCGAGGTGCAGGAAAATATTTTCGACACCATCAGTCGCGAAATACACGACAATGTGGGACAGGTTTTGAGCCTGGCGAAAGTGCAGCTAAACGTGATGGAAGAGAGCGCGGACACTAATATGTCGCTCGTTAGGGAGGTAAAGGACGGTGTGAGCAAAGCACTGACAGACCTTCGGGATATCTCCAAAAGCCTCAGTACAGACAGGGTGAAATTTGCCGATTTGCCGGATGCCATCGAAACAGAGCTAAGGCGCTTTGAACGGGCCATAGGTTTGCAAACCCATTTTGCGTTAGCAGGTGCCCCACGGGAAATTCAGGAAAATAAAAAGCTGATCATTTTCCGTATCATCCAGGAAAGCCTGCAGAATATCCTAAAACACGCAAATGCGACGAGGGTAGAAGTGGATATGCACTACAATGCCACGTCTCTCGGGATAAAAGTAAAGGACAATGGCGTGGGATTTGCGCAAAATGGTGGTCATGGCAGGAGTGGGTTGGGCCTTTCTAATATCGTAAAGCGTGCCGGCCTCATCGGTGGGAAAGCTTCCATTGAAAGTGAACCCGGCGGCGGTACTACGGTTCAGTTAACTATTTCTTATGCATAAAGATATCAGGCTTGGGATAGTGGATGATCATACAATGTTTCGAAAAGGGCTGATCAGGCTGCTCGATCTTTTCACCGGTTGCAAGGTGGTATTCGAAGCTGCAAATGGTGATGACATGATCAAACAATTGCAGCAGGTAGCCGCTCCGGATATTGTGCTAATGGATATTACCATGCCTGTGATGGATGGCTTCGCCAGTACCGAATGGCTCCAGGAAAATTTTCAGATGGTAAAGGTGCTTGCGCTCAGTACCATGGATGATGAGATAGCCATCATCAAAATGATCCGGTGCGGTGCCAGGGGTTATGTACTCAAAGACGCTGAGCCTGACGAACTCCGCCAGGCTTTCAGGGAACTGATGAATGCAGGTTTTTATTACAACGAGATGGTAACCAGGAAAATAATGAAAAGTCTTCCGGATCTTGTACAATTGTCTCAAAATGTGCCCGCCGCTAATAAAGTCTCTGACCGGGAAATGGAGTTTCTGCGCCATTGCTGCTCCGACTTTACTTATAAAGAGATCGCCGAAAAAATGTTTCTAAGTTCCCGTACTGTCGAAGGTTACCGGGATTCACTTTGCCAGAAGTTCGACGTGAAAAGCAGGGTAGGGCTGGCTATGTATGCGGTAAAGCATCAATTGGTTGATCTCAGAAAGGTGTAATTAGGAACGTTGAATATAACAGCGCAATTCTTCTTAGTATTTAATGAACTCTATAAATTCTGCGGCAGTGTAACCTTGGTCTTCAAAAAGCCTGGCGGTGCTTTGCCCGGCAAATGCCGTATGGCGGCTTAAACATCTCGTTAATCGAGAGGGAGTCTTCCTGCAAAAAGGCCGGACGGATCATCAAAGTCTTATTGACGCCAGCCTTTTCCAATAATACTATCAGGCTTTTTTCGTTGTTATAGCACAGTCCTTCCACATGAAAAATTTATTTGCCTCTTTGGCGTTCCTGGTGTTCAACTTTTTACATCAGTCGCTCTTTAGCCAGTCTTCAGATGAATTGTTTGTCGCTGCTAAACAGGCTGCCTTCGAAACTAAAAATTATGATGCTGCAAAGCAGTATGCTTACCAGGCATTGAGGCTGGCACCCGCTTATTCCGATGTTGAAATATTTTTAGGCAGGGTGTTTACCTGGAATAAGGAATATGACAGTGCCCGCTTTCATTTTACTAATGTGCTGGGCTACGATCCTGCAAACGAAGATGCCTGTGTTGCTTTTGCCGATCTTGAATATTGGAATGAGCATTATCAAAATTCTCTCAACATCTGTGAAAAAGGGCTGGCCGTGTTCCCTGGATCAACAGAACTTCAGATAAGGAAAATCAAAAACCTGGCGATCATGGGAAAAAGCCGTGAAGCCCTTGTTTTGGCTAACACGGTACTTCTTACTGTCCAAAACAATCCGGAGCTCATTGCCTTGGCAGAAAAACTAAAACTGGCACACGTTACTAATACGATAGGCATTGCTTATGAGTTGTCCGCTTTCGATAAACAATATGCTAATCCCTGGCACCTGGCAAATCTTTCCTACAAATTAAATACTGGTGCCGGCTCTTTTATCGCGAGGGTAAATTATGCAAATCGTTTCGGCGCAAATGGACTGCAGGGCGAAGTAGATGCCTATCCCCGCATCAGTAAAACCTTTTATAGTTATTTAAATGTCGGCTTATCCAACAGCGATGGCGTTTTCCCCAGGTACAGGGCCGGCGTATCTCTTTACGCCAATCTTCCGCACAGCCTGGAAGCAGAGGCAGGAATTCGCTATTTGTATTTTAGCGATCCAACCTTTATTTACACTGCGTCACTTGGCAAGTATTATCGCGATTTTCTTTTTACCGCCAGGACGTATCTCGCACCAAACGGATTGAATCTTTCACAATCTTATTCCCTTACCGGCCGATATTATTTTGGCGGTAGTGACGATTACGCGTTGCTATCTGTGGGCACAGGTATTTCCCCGGACGAGTCAAACCAAAGTATATTGATCGATACCAAACGTCAGATATTTGCAGCACATAGAATATCTGCCGGTATAAGCCGCGCATTTTTGAAGTGGTATATTTTCAATGCGAATGCCGGCATTATCAACCAGGAGTATCAGCCGGGAAAAAAGGGCAATCAGTTCAACCTTAGCCTCGGCTTGAGCCGCAGGTTTTAATTCTATCTATTCATCTATTTATTGAGAAGGCTATCAGGTGCCAATGTGGTTGCACCTGTAAGTGTCGCGTTCTTCTGCAAGAATGTGTAAAATGCCGAAGTCAGTTTTTTCTTCTCTTCCGCATCGGTCACTTCATCGGCATTCATGTTGTCGCTAAGTTTAAAGAGGCGATCTTCATTCAATAAATAGCCGTCCTGCACATAATCCTGCAAGTTGTTCTTCGTCTGCATCAGCGGGTAGCCGAGCTGGTTATTGCAAGTGCGGGAAGTGTCTAATCCATATCCGAGCCAGGTAGCAACTGCCGGCAATTTCACGTCGTATTGTTTGTGCAGGAAGCGGAGCAACTCAGGGGTCAGGTCCATGTGTGTGCCCATGCCTTTAAATAACGCCGTTCTTGTTAGCAAAGGTGAGTAGATGATAAGTGGAACATGGTACCTGTCGATCCGTGTAGCCATCGGGATCTCCGGCATGCGGTGGTCGCCGGTGATGATGAATATGGTATTTTGAAAGTCTGGCCGTTGCGCATAGGCTTTCAGAAAATTATTTACCGATGCATCAGCGTAGAGTATACTTGCGTATTGATCAGCATATCGTCGGTGTTCTTCTTTTTGCGCCAGGGTAAAATTCAATTCATTCATCCTTTGCTCAAAGCGTGCCTGGTAGGTTGCCTCCTCGTTGATCCGGAAAGGATTGTGCGTGGATAGTGTGAGTATTATATTGCAATATGGATTTGAACCGCCGGGTACATCTAAATATTTTTGATATACTTCTGCATCACCATACCCCCACCTATAGCCGCCGGCAGTGGCCGGCATTTTTTTATAGGATGCACCGAAACTTTTTTCATCATACACTTTCACGCCATTCTTTTTTAGAAAATTTTCCATGTTGTCGAAATGAGCATCGCCGCCGTAGAAAAAATTGCTGGTGTAGCCATTCTTCTGCAGTTCACTCATCAGCGACTGGTGATCTGGCATTTCATCACCTAATTCCAAAAACCCACTTTTCCCAAAAGGAAGCGAAGCAAACATAGAAGGCAGCATCGCAAACGTACGTCCCCCCGAGCTTAAGAAATTGTTCCAATACAGGCTCTTTCCTGATAGCGAATCCAGGAAGGGTGTGAAACTTCCCAGGTAGGCCTCCTTGTTAGAAAAAGCGCTACCAAGACCTTCAACCACTATGAACACCAGGTTGGGTGGCGCGTCAGATTTGGAAAAGAAAGGGGACAACACTTCATTCGAATCAACCTTGTGCAGGAAGGGGAAGTTTTTTTCATCAACGTAATCCTGCTCTGCTTTAGCAATTATTAAATCCTTTGGCTTTGGATCAGTTGACAAAGAGTTAAAACAACTGTTGATGAAAAAGTAAGATTTATTCAACGCCAGGCTGTTGTCGAATTCCTGCTCGAGTTTCCAGCTTTCTGTGAATGATGCCGTCGTGAAAGTAGCGGCAAGCCCATAAATAGTAAGCAGGCTTAGAGAAATTATTTTTCCGGGTTTCAGCTTTCGCGGCAGCCACATAAACAACGAGATTGAAAAAGCCAGCAAAAGCATAGCGATGAAAACAAACGACCCAGAGATGTTTGCTGCACCTGCGGTTTGTTTGATGTCGTTCATCGAGTAGCCTAATATGTCAGCACCAAGCGGTACAAGCGTGATCATGAAATATTCGGAGAGACTCACCTGGATGGCGGCGAGTATTACAGTGAACACAAAGAACACAATCCGTGCAGTTTTTTTATGAACCAAATACAACAGGATAAAAATCGCGGCGGGAAAAATGGCGACATTCAGGAAAAAGGAAAGGTTGTTTGCGAAGCTCACCGCGGCTACATTAAAGAAATTATTCCTTGCGCCGAACTTGAGATAGTCTCTCAATAACTCAATGATATTGCCTGCGAACAAAATGCCCGCTAATGCGAGACTGTACATCGCAGATTCATCAATTGCTTCCAACAGCTTACCCATGATGTTTTGCGGTGGTGAGATAATTTTTCCCGGCTGGGAATTCACAATTGGCGTTGCCTGTGTCACGCCAAGACCCTGTCTCGTCATTTCACCCCAGGTATGTTTTTTCCGGATGAAATCTACGTATCCCCGAAGTGCTGACCAAACAACAAAGGGATGAAAAAGGAATGGCTCGAGTAAAGCAGTGCCGATCAATTTCAACAGATCGAACCTGTTTTTATACTGGTTATAAGTAAGGACCTCCATCATGATCGCGAACACAGAATACAGGCACCCAAATAACATGATAAAGCCGAGGAGCACGGGAAAGGTAACCCAGTCCACGAGGCCGAGGTATGCAAAAACGATGAAGGCTATGAGACCGGTGAATTCTATCATCGGTGCCATCAGCTCGAAAAAAAACCAATAAGGATAACTCAATAAACCCAACAGATGGTAGCGCGGATTCAGGAACATGACCTTATGATCACGCAGGGTTTCAATGGTGCCTCTCGTCCAGCGGTTACGCTGCCGTCCCAATATTTTATAGGTTGACGGCGCCTCTGTCCAGCAGAGCGGGTCAGGAATGAAGGTGACACGATAACGCAGTTTTCTTTCTTCCATATATCGCCGCATACGCACGATCAGTTCCATATCTTCTCCCACGGTTTTCGTATTGTAACCACCACACTTTATAGCGATCTCTTTATCAAAAGCACCGAAGGCACCGGATATCAGCAACAAACCATTTAGCCGGCTCCAGGCCATCCTGCCAAGAAGAAATGCCCGAATGTATTCTACGATTTGAATTCTGGGTAAAAACTTTTTGGGCAGCTTTATCTCGATCAGTTTTCCTCCCTCGATCACACAATCATTTGCGATCCTCACCACACCGCCAGACGCAATCACACGGTGCGAAGTTTCTTCCAGGAAAGGCTTAATCATTTTTAGCAGAGCGTCCTGCTCCAGCACACAGTCAACATCTATGCAAACAAAATAATTATGCTTTGCGACATTGATGCCTACATTTAATGCGTCCGATTTTCCTCCATTTTCTTTATCAACTACTACCAGTTTGTGAAAAACCGGGTTCCTGCTTTTGTAAACGCCTTTTACTTTTTTTGTTGGTATCTGTTCATTGATAAACGTTTCGATCCGGTACAGATCATATCCTTTTACCAGCTTTTCCAGCGAGTCATCTTTGCTTCCGTCGTTTATCACGATCAGCTCGAGCACATTGTAATGAATCGAAAGCATTGAGCGAACATTCTCCACAATGTTTGCGCCCTCATTGTAAGCAGGGGCGAGTACACTGATGCCGGGCAACTGGTCGGAAGCAGCAAGCACGCTGAAATCAGTGAAATAATTTTTACGCAAGTAGCTGCGTATTTCGACAGTTGAATAAACGCCAATAAGTATATAAGACGCAAGTAGAAGCGAAGAATACAGAAAGATGCCCCAGGAAATCAGATGGAAAAGAAGTTCTTGGCAGGTCATGCTGCGAGCTCATTCTTTACCTGGTGAAAAATTTCAGTCCATGGATAAATACCGGAAGAGTGAAGCCCGGTAAATGCTGCGCTCCCTTCTGGATGTACTGCTGCTAATGCCTTGGCTGCCGCGAGTTTTATCATGTTGTCCTCGTCATGTAGCTGATGCATCAGGAATGACAAATGCAGGTCACCTCCGTTTTCTTTTAAAGAATTTAATATTGCGAGGCGGAATTCTTTTTCACCTGTTTGATAGTGCACCATCATATCGTCCATGGCTGCATCGCTGGGGAATTTTGTAAAAAACCGCACTGCCTGGAGCTGTATTTCAAGGGTGGGATTGCCCAGGAACGGCATTACTTTGTCCTGCAAATGAAAAGCGTGGTAATAATTCGCAAGCTTTATGGCAAAGGTGACTACTGATTTATTTGCAGACTGCAGCAATTGATCAAATAGCCCTGGCCTTGTTACCTGCGTTCCTTTCAGCATATTCAGCAATTGGATCTGTTGAAAATTACTCACGGCGTAATTGGTAATATTTAAAAACCGTAATCCTTTAAAACCATAAAATTTTACGAGCGCACATTGAGCTTCAGAGCGGACTAACTCATTCTTGTCATTTATCAGGCGATATATTTTTAACACATGTTTCCGTTGGTCCATGATTGACAACTCATGAATACCTTTTGCTTTGATATGCCATTTTTTTTGTTTCAGCTTTGTAAGCGAATCAACCTCAAGTTGCAAAATGTTGTAAACTGTGCGAATGTTGTCGCACGAAATGCCAGAAAGATTTTTTCGTGCGTGAAGCATTTTATCAATCAACTGTTGCCGGGAGGGCTCAGTTTTCAACAGGCGTTGGATCTCCTCGTCCTTTTCAAATTTTTCTATTTCCAAAGCTTCGTCAAAAATGGCGGCATCGATAATTTCGTCCAGGCTTCCATTTCTCCGGCTGGCATTTCTTGCGGCCTTTTTTTTCAACACCACCAGCGAAAGAATAAAAATAAATAGTAGGGTAAGTATTCCTAAAAACAAATAGATCATCCATAGCAGGTGCCGGATTTCGATCACTAAGAGCATTTCAGTTTTTGCTCCCCACATGTTGGATAGATTATGGTTATTTCCACAAAATGATTACCCGGCCATGACCGGAAGAAATCTTTTTACTCTTACAGAAAGTTCGTTGGGACTAAACGGTTTTGTGATGTAGTCGTCAGCTCCAAGTTCGAAAGCTTCAAGCACTACATTTTCCTGGCCCAGGCTCGAAAGGATAATGACCGGTATTTTTTTTCCTGATCTTTTTTTTACGGCTTCCACTATTTCGAGGCCGGAAGCAAAAGGCATCATCACGTCCGTGATGATGAGGTCCGGACAACTTAGCTCAATCTGGCTTAGTGCCTCACGGCCATCAACGGTGGAGATTACTTCAAAGCCGTCTCTTCGCAGACGAGTCTCGATGGTTTTTAGGGTCATCAGCTCGTCTTCTGCAACAAGGATTTTCATATGTGTAAGATTCAATACATAATAACACCAATAACTGGAGTTTATTGTATTGAAAAGCTTTACTGGGCGGGCTTTAGGCAATAATTGGCCCATAGTCACAACTCGTAACCTTCTATGGATAGGGAGTCAGCTAAAAAACGGGGCTGGCTTACGCCCTCAGATTTGTCCGTCGAATAGTAATGGAAAAAATTGACCCTCCATTTTTTCCCCTTTGGTAACCGGGGGCACGCCTGTTAGCATGGTATCATTTGAATCGCTGACAACGCCATCCGCGAATGCATTAATCACGAATGCCCTTCGCGGCTTGTCACTTTTATTCTCGCCGGAGCCATGCAGTGTCAGAGGGTGGTGAAAGATCGCTTCGCCCGCTTTAGTTTCTACATGTATAGGATGGAATTCTTTTTTTTGTTCGGGAGTGAGGTAATCCATAATTCCGAGGAGGTCGCCGGCCAGC
>JBBQSI010000041.1:0-13092 GCA_038213975.1 Chitinophagales bacterium | reverse complement strand
AGTAGGTTTTTCATCTTGATTTTTTTTAATTAAAAAAATTATTTGAGACTGAAAGCTATGTAGTCTCCGCCATTGTTGCCACCACGACCTCCACCGGCAGCGATGACGATGTATTGTTTGCCTTTCACTTCGTAAACCGCTGGTGTAGCAAAACCACCCGCTGGCAACTGGTATTCCCAGACCACTTTACCGCTTTTCATATCAAAGGCGCGAAATTTTTCGTCCATGGTAGCACCTATAAATAGCAAGCCACTGGCCGTAATAACGGGTCCGCCGTAATTTGGCGTTCCTGTTTGTGGCACACCCTTCTTAGTGAGCTCTTTGTATTCTCCGAACGGTATACGCCAGAGATAATTTCCCGTACTAAGGTCAATGGCGTTCAACGTGCCCCACGGCGGTTTCACACCGGGGTACCCATCTGCATCCACCAATCGTCTCCACGAATTGATTACATAAGCAGGTTTAAAGCCAAAAGCCGGATTGGTGCTTTTAGGAATCCTGGTATCTAAATGATCATTAACAGGCACTGAAGGCGACGAAGGTTTGTTGAGCAAAAAATTTACTATTGCCGTCCGTTCGTCGGAGGTAAGTCGCGCGAAAGAAGGCATGCGGCCACTGCCATTCTTTATGATTTCGTGAATTTGATTTGGACGGCGTTTTTTATCAATATTTACAAGGCTGGGAAATTCATTGCCACTGCCTCTCCTGTCCTTACTATGGCAGGCACTACAGTTTGTTAGATATAAAGCGTTTCCGACAGACTTGTCGGCAAGCTGATTGTTGCGTGAGGCCGAATCCATCATCTGCAAGATCCAGGGATCATTGTTCGCATTCTGATACAAAATCCCATCAGGGCTCACGGCGTTGCCACCCCACTCCGCGCCGCCACTAAAGCCGAAGGCAATAATGCCGGCGGTATCAGGAGGAGTAAATTTATTTGGCGTTGAATATTTCTTTGCGATGTCTGCTACAAATTCATGTGCTTCAGGAGAAATATCAGTGATATCAGCGTCTGTAAAAACTTGTGAGGCGAAGGGTGCTGGTTTAGAAGGAAATTTTTGTGTGGGCCAGGGGGTTTCCCCCGGCAGTCCGTTCACCGGTACTTTACGTTCTTCTACTGGAAAGAGAGATTGGCCTGTTTCCCGATCCAATACATAAATGAAACCATCTTTAGTTGCCTGCGCTACGACATCGATTTTTTTTCCTTCCCGTGTAATAGTGGCCAGGTTAGGGGCGCAGGGAAGATCGCGATCCCAAAGATCATGGTGGATTACCTGGTAATACCAGTTGAGTTTTCCACTGGAGGCATCAAGAGATATTATGCAGTTGGCAAAAAGATTTTGCCCCTGGCGGTTGCCGCCATAGAAATCAGCTGAAGGCGAGCCTGTCCCAAAAAAAACATCTCCGCGTTTAGCGTCTACCGTTAGTCCGCTCCAGTTGTTTGCAGCGCCCATATATTTCCATGCATCCTTTGGCCAGGTTTCATAGCCAGTCTCACCCGGCCGTGGAATAGTATGAAACACCCAGGCTAATTTCCCGGTCTTTGCATTGAATGCTCTGACATTACCCGGCAAAGCATCCCCCGATTCCGGGAGGGTCGAGCCTGTGATATATAAGTCTTTAAAAACTATGCCGGGGGTATTAGCGGTAACAGAAAGTTTGCTGATGTCAAGCGTTGGATCCTCCACCAGGCCAGTATGCAGATCTACTATGCCATCGTTTCCAAACTCGTTGACCAATTTTCCATCGACTGCATTTACCGCGAAAATCAACGAGCCGGCGCTATATAATATTCTTTTATCATCACCCTCAGACCAGTAAGTGACGCCGCGGTTTGAATTCGTTACGTTGTACCGCTTACCGTCTTTCATTGGAATAAACTTCCAAATTTCCTTGCCGGTGTCAGCATGCAGAGCGAACAGGCTCAAGTCTGCGGTAGTACCGTATAGCACGCCATCAATCACAATTGGCTGACATTGTATTGGCCTTGAGCGGGGTGTTTTTACCTTTGATGTGTCCGGTGTAGCACCGGCAAAGTAACTCCAGGCCACTTGCAACTTATCGACATTGGCCAGGTTTATTTGGTCCAGTGGAGAATAGCGATTTCCGAATTTATTTCCGCCGTAGTTGGGCCAGTCCTTGCCGGCTTCAGGTTCCTTTTCCTGCCTGCAGGATGACGCAAGCCAAATGAAAAGAAGGTAACGGAAGAAACGAAAGGGCATTATTTGGCGGGAGGCTTTGTTGAATAAAAGTGATAAAAGATTTTCCATTCAAACACTTCTCCTGGTTTTAAATTGATTGCAGTAAAGGGTTCCGGGCAAACGGTTGTGGAAGCTGCCCAAAAGTTAAGTTTGGTCAGAGGCTTGTCACTGGTAATATGCACGCCGGCACCGGTGTTGGTATTTTTTATCGTGATATCATAATCAGAGGCGGAAGCAGTGTAGCCTTGCAGCCCGATGAACTGCAGGTGATTACCCCGCGAAAAGACTTTTGCAAAGTGTATTTCTTTTCCCTTTGTAAAACCTGCTTCTTGTACAGCGTTGGTATCGGTCAATTGAAAGGGAAAAGAGGTGACAATATTCGGCCCGGTCGTTTCGTGATCGAGCATGAAGAAATTGTGATTGTACACCGTTGTCTCTATGATTGTGCTACCGGTATTTTGTAATCTGTGAGCAATCACAAGGTCTGGTTTGTTACGAACCAGGGAAACGGTTTTAGTATAATTATAAGCCCACAAGCTATCAGCAAGCAGGTGCATAAATGCAAGTTGATTTTTTTTCCGTTTCACTGTCCAGTCGCCAGCGTTGCGTATTTCGTAAGGAACGCCAATCGAATATTTTTTTTCATCTTTCCTTTCGAGTATGCCAATGCCGATCTTAAGAAAGGGCTCCCCTGGTTTTGCATCCATATATCCTACCGGTAAGAAATCGTCCACCGGCCCCATAACGGCATCGTGTAAACGCGGATCATATTTAGGGAACCATTGGCCGAAATATTCGTGCCCGTCGAAGGTAAGAGAAGGTATTACGCCGGACCAGTCAAACCGTGACCCACGATAATATCCGCTGTCAGGATCAGGTAAATAAAACTTTGCTTTGATTACCCGGTTGTTCAAGGACGCCTCCGGCGGTTGCGCATTGAGGGAAAACGTCGTGACACATGCAAGCGTTATGAACAGGCTGCAGACAGCTTTTGCAACTTTTTTTTTATGATAAAAAAGAGGCAGCCTTGTATTCGGAGTACACAAAATTTTACAATAATGAAGCATCGCTATTCACTGTAATTGTGATCTTTCAAATAATCGTTAAGTTCCTGCCGGGTCATGGGAAGTTTTGCATCGGGATAAGAATTTACCCACTGCCGAAAATCCTTCTGGATATCTGGTGTCCACTTCGTGTCTATTTGCCCTGCGAGATATTTCTTTTCCCGCAGGCGCTGAAAGCCAAACTGGTCGCGTAAAGCTACGATCTCCGATGATATCACCAGGTCTGCCAACAGGTGTGATGGGATAAAAATAGTTCCATATTGATTCGCCAATACCACATCACCCGGAAGGACAATGGCACGTCCGACGCGGATGGGCGAATTGATGGAAACAAGCATTTCCTGCGCCAGGAAGGACGGGTCAACGCCTCTCACCCAGCCGTTGAAACCTTTAATCTCTTTCAAGCCAGCCATATCGCGGACGCTCGCGTCGAAAATCACACCATTTTTAGAATTTGTATAGATGGCATTTCCGAGGTTGGAGCCGATGAGCGTGCCATCTATGATTCTTCCATACCCGTCCGCGACATACACGTCACCCGGCTGAAGAATATTGATTGGCCAGGAATTCGTGCCGCCGGAAGAATCTCTTCCTTCGGAAATTCCCTGTTGTTTAACCAGGCCCATAAGATCCGGCCGCGAAGGGACGTACTGAGCGGTAACCACGCGACCCGTCATCACGCTATCCGGGTTGATGATCTGCCAACCGTTCTCATACTGGTTGTTGAATCCCTTACTGCGCAGGTAGCCCCACGCTTCTTCCGTAGCCACATGTTTCAACCTGTTCAATAAGGCGTCGGACACTTTTGGCCGGCCATCATTCATGCGCTCACCCTTCCATTCGGAAGTGAGTGCTTTGATGTAATCTGGTGCAGCACCGACCCGCTGGGCTTTGGCAGTGCAAAAGGAAAATGAAATAGCGGCCACTATGGCGAGCTTCTTTAGCATAAAAAAAATTTAGATGTTTAGTTGATTCTGTTTTTTTGACTTAAAGTGGTGCCACGGGCAGCGTCGATAAGACCACGAATATACCCAATGGCAAACAAGGTGCCGATGGTGCTATAGCCCGGAAAACTGTTGCTGTCGCCGGCCATCGTCGGCACATGGTCGGGCCGGATAGGCCCTTTGAAACCATACTTGTAAAGGCTCTGCATCAGCTTTGCCATATCCATTTGCCCATCGTCAATAAATGTTTCCCGAAAGTGATGATTGTAACCACGAACATTACGGAAATGAACAAACGTAATTACCTTTTTCTTCCCAAAATAATCAATAGCAGAAATAAGATCTTCCTGTTTCCCTTCCGGCCCCATTTCACCAAAAGTGCCATCCCAGGTAATGCCATTGTATTCACTTGGATAAATGTCTACCTGGCGTTTGAATGCCGCGACAGAAGTCATGATCCGGGGAATACCACGTATGGCATCGATGGGTGGGTCATCGGGATGCATAGATAATTTTACTCCTGCTTTTTCTGCTTCGGGTACTACCGCTTTTAGAAAATATTCCAGGTTCTTCCACATCATGTCATGCGTGATGGTACCATATTCGGTAATGGGTTCTCCTTCCATTTTATCAATGTCAAAACCCATAACGAGTGCGCCTCCACGATCAGCCATCGCCTTATCACTCCTGGCCCAGCTAATGAGCGGCATCCAGTTATAACAGACCGTGTGAATGCCTACCCTGGAAATGTTTTTTAGAAACGTAATAAAGTTGCTAATTTCTTCATCGCGTCCCTCCAGGCCTAATTTGGTTTTCGTATACAAGGAAGGTGGCCCTTCGATCACGGTTAACTTCAGCCCTTCTTTATCCCATGATTCTTTTACCGCTTTTACTACTTCAAATTCCCAGTTAGGACGGTCATCCATGCCCACCATTTTCGGATTGATGCCACCAACTGCACCATAAACGCCCATTTGTTTCGCAAGTTCTATACGCCGGGGTTCCTTCCCGGCAAAATAGGCCAGGCACATTTGCATGCCGCCGTCCTTCGCGTTATTGATTATTTCGCGGTCATCACTTTTACGAGGCGCGACTGCGCTAAAGGATGCAGCGGGAATGGCCCCAAGTGACACTGCTCCGGCAAGTGCGGTCGTTTTTTTTATAAAGTCGCGGCGTAGATTTTTCATGCTCTTTGTTAGCGGCTTAGCTAAATATGCGATCGTGTGAACTACGTGTATTCCATTGATCAGTCGGCGCGAAGTAGCTTTTGTCGCGCTGGTGCAAATGTTCTTTTACTACCGCTTCATTCAGTTCTATTCCCAAACCTGGTGCTGTGAGCGGCAGATTGGCAAAGCCTTTTGTAATCAACTGGCGGCCATCTGTTGTTTTGACCAGGCTTTCCCACCACGGCAAATCAATAGAGTGGTGCTCGAGTGCCAGGAAGTTTTGGGTAGCTGCAGCGCAGTGCACATTCGCCATGAAGGATACGGGGGTACCGGCCTGGTGCATGGCCATAGCTACTCCATGCTCTTCTGCATAATCCCCAATCTTTTTAGTCTCGAGCAAACCTCCCGATGTGGCGAGGTCAGGATGCACGATGTCTACGGCATGAATATCAATTAGCGGTTTGAAATTTTTCAACAGGTAAATGTCTTCGCCGGTAAGCATTGGGGTTTCCAGTGCATCAGACATTGTCTTCCACTGATCAGTAAGTTCCCATGAGACAATATCTTCCATCCAGGCAAGCCGGTATTTTTCAACCGCCTTTCCCAGCCGGATGCCATTGTTCAGATCGAAGTGGCCGTAGTGATCGGTTGACATAGGAATCTCGTATCCTACCATGCTGCGAACCCTGTCAACGAGTTTTGCCAACTCATCCAGTCCTTTGTCAGTGATCTGAACTTGTGTAAACGGGTGCATAGTATTTCCATAAGACATGTAATCACCTGACCACTGCCGCAATCTTCCTTCCGCTTCCCAAAATTTTTGATTAACAAGCGTCCCGGGAATTTTAGTAAGCTCATCGATAGAGAGGTCCATCTTCAGCCAGGTATAACCCTGGTCCTGCGTCCGGTATTTTATCAATTTCAGTTGTTCTTCAGGCGACTCCGCTTCCGGCGTATCGGCGTACAATCTTATTTTGTCGCGATATCTTCCGCCGAGCAGTTGCCAGGCAGGTACATTATATGCCTTCCCGCACAGGTCCCACAATGCCATCTCTACACCGCAGACGCCGCCGGCCTGGCGGCTCGGTCCGCCAAATTGTTTTATGGTTTTAAAAATCAGTTCCACATTACATGGATTTTGGCCAAGTATGCGGCTTTTGAGCATGAGCGCATAGCGTGGGTCAGCCCCGTCTCTTACCTCGCCCAGGCCATAAATACCCTGGTTGGTATCTATCCGGATGATGGCTGTGCCACCCAAAACAGTAGTAAGTGCAAAGCGAAGATCAGTGATCTTAAGATCGGACGGTGCAGAGTAACGGCTAACCTTAGAGGTAGTTCGTGCCAGGGTGTCGCCGATGGATAAACCCAGCATCGCTGCCAGGGTGATTCCACCTGCGGCAGTTTTTTTCAGGAATTGCCTACGTTGCGTTTTAGTTTCGGGATCATTGATTTCGGCAGTGACTTTTTGAGCTTCGGCCGCCTCCACCTTTTTATTTTGCTCAGCTATAGTGTGCAGGACGCTTTTCATAAAATTTTCTTTTTGTTTTTTGTATAAATAACGCCTTAGCGTACTAACGGATAAGCTTAGCCGTTGGAAAATAGCCTCTCAATATTGTAGGTACGAAAAAAAAATTACCAGTTTCAAAATCCGGAAACCTGCTGAAAAATCATAGTCAGAATGACACAAGCAGATTGTAAGAATACAAAAAAATCGTCTTCAGTACCATATAAAGTTAATAGTCATGTTATAAGTGCGGCAAAGAATTAGGTGTTTGCAGCACTTGCATACTTATCGCTGTACGCGGCCACTCGCATCACCTTTCATCAGGGATTTCACTTCGCTCAACGTGGCATGATTCAGATCGCCAGGAATAGTATGTTTAAGGGCAGAAGCAGCTACGCCAAATTCCGCCGCATCTTTCAAAGCCATTCCTGTAACGAGTCCGTAGATAAAACCGCTGGCGAATGAATCTCCGCTGCCGACGCGGTCTACAATGCGCACTTCGTATTGTTTTGAGTGATAAAATTCTGAACCATCATACACCAACGCACTCCAGCCGTTATCTGAAGCACTGTGACTCTCCCTCAAAGTGGAAGCGATGTATCTAAAGTTGAATTTTTCTTTCATTTGTTTGAAGACATCTTTATAACCATCTAAGTGAAGCTCACCTTTGGTGACGTCGGTGTCGCCCGCTTTGAAACCTAAAGTGGTCTCGGCGTCCTCTTCATTTCCAATACAAACATCTACGTATTCACACAGGCGTGTCATCACTTCTTTGGCTTTTTCCTTGCTCCAAAGTTTTTTACGGTAATTAAGATCGATACTTGTCGTGATACCTTTTGCCTTTGCTGCTTTCAAAGCTGCTTCGGTGCATGCGGCGGCTTTATCACTCAAAGCAGGTGTGATTCCCGTGGTATGAAACCAGTCGGCACCGTCAAAAATTTTGTCAAAGTCAAATTCTGAAACATCTGCCTCAGCAATAGAAGCACCTGCCCTGTCATAAACCACCTGTGAGGCTCGCATGGAGGCGCCTGTTTCCAGGAAATAAATTCCGAGGCGTTCACCGCCGCGTTTGATGTATTGCGTATCTACCCCATACCTCCGGAGGTGATTGATGGCGGCCTGGCCAATTGCATTCTCTGGAATTTTTGTGACGAATGTGCCATTCAAGCCGTAGTTAGCAAGAGCTACGGCAACATTCGCTTCACCGCCACCGTAAGTGACGTCGAAAGAATCGGACTGAACGAATCGCTTGAAATCCGGTGTCGAAAGGCGCAGCATGATCTCGCCAAATGTTACAACTTTTTTTGCCATGATAATTTTAAACTTTAATTTAAGCAACCCTGACCGGAAATGGTCGCGGGCTTTTGGAGAATTATTTTAAAGAGATTGACAATATAAAAATAATTTGAACAAGGCACCTCAAAAATAAAAACAACGAGATGAGTCTGAAAGATGAATTGCTTGATTTACTTCCCGCACAGGGAGTTTTGCCACTCTATTTTTATAAAGATGAAGAAGTAAGCCTGGAAGTGCTTCGCACTTTATACCGGTGTGGCATAAAGGCCGTGGAATACACTAACAGGGGGGAAGCAGCCTTTGCAAACTTTAGCAAGATGGTAGCGCTGTGCAACAGTGAGATGCCGGAGATGCGCCTCGGTATAGGAACGATTAAAAATGGTGAAGCTGCAAAAAAATATATTGATGCAGGCGCTCACTTTATCGTGTCCCCGGGATTGGTAGAAGATGTCGCCGCGATTGCAGATGAACACAACTTGCTGTGGGTGCCCGGGTGTATGACACCGACAGAAATCATTCGTGCCGAGAATCTGGGCGCGAAGATCATTAAATTGTTCCCCGGAAATTTGCTCGGCCCTTCATTTCTGAGCGCTGTAAAATCGTTGTTCCCTGATCTGTTATTTATGCCAACAGGCGGGGTAGAGTTAGATAAAGAAAATATCGCTGCCTGGTTTAAATCGGGCGTCTGCGCTGTGGGCATGGGTAGCAAACTTTTAAGCAAACCGTTACTGGACAACAAGAATTATTCAAAGATTGAAGAACTCACCAAAGAAGCAATAAGCATTGTGAGTTCAGTGAGATAGGTTTACAAGAAATAATACCGGGGTAATGACAAAGTACAGGTGGACAATCTGCGCACTTTTATTTTTCGCAACGACAATCAATTACCTCGACCGGTCAGTGATCAGTCTTCTGAAGCCCACACTCGAAAAACAATTTCACTGGCAGGAGAGTGATTATGCCTGGATTGTAATCGCTTTTCAAATCTCCTATGCGGCCGGTATGCTCTTTGTCGGCAGGCTGATCGATAAAGTCGGTACCAAACTGGGGTATACTTTATCAATTCTCGGCTGGAGCCTCGCGGCGATGGGTCATGCGCTGGCAAATTCCACATTTGGTTTTGCGGTGGCGCGTGCAGCCCTGGGCGTTAGTGAGGCGGGAAATTTTCCAGCCGCTATTAAAACTACCAGTGAATGGTTTCCGAAAAAGGAGCGTGCATTTGCTACGGGTATTTTTAACTCCGGGGCAAACATAGGTGCCGTGGTTGCACCACTCACTGTTCCCTTCATTGCGGTAAACATGGGCTGGGAATGGGCTTTCATAATCACCGGCGCTATCGGTTTTATCTGGCTGATCCTGTGGGTTTTTATCTATGAAATTCCGGCAAAAAATAAGCGGGTTTCTGCTGCAGAGCTCGAGTACATCAACAGTGATAAAGACGAAGAGGATGATAACCCTGCTGTGGAAGAGAAGCCTGCATCTTCCTGGATAAGTTTGCTGAATCACCGGCAAACCTGGGCTTTTATCCTCGGAAAATTTCTGACTGATCCGGTGTGGTGGTTTTTTCTTTTTTGGTTACCTGCTTTCCTACATGCAGAATATAACATTTCGGGCACGGATATGGTCATGCCCGTTGCATTTGTTTACACTTTTGCGACTATCGGAAGCGTGGGCGGTGGCTGGCTGCCGATGTTTTTTGTCAACAGGGGCTGGCCGGTGTACAAGGCACGGAAAACTTCAATGCTGATCTACGCCCTGTTGGTAGTGCCGGTGATCATGTCGCAATGGCTGGGTGCTGTTAATATGTGGTTCGCCATCATCATGATCGGCCTGGCCACGGCTGCTCACCAGGCGTGGAGCGCAAATTTATTCACAACTGTTTCTGATATGTTTCCCAAAAAAGCGGTTGCGTCGGTAACGGGTATCGGTGGTATGGCTGGCGCGATCGGGGGAATTATAATCGCCCGGCTTGCGGGCGTTTTGTTTGACAAATACAAGGCATTGGGCACCATCGAAATTGGATACTATATCATGTTTTTCATTTGCGGCTTTGCCTATCTCCTTGCTTTGCTCATCATGCATTGGCTTGCTCCACGAATGAAGATGGTAAAGCTTCAATAGTGCATTGATTTTTTCATTTCCATTCAACCAATTTCACCGGTTAAGCGTTTAAAAAAACACCTTAGTTGCTATGGAAAAAGATGAAGAAAAAGAAGAAACGTAGCAGCACTTCGAGAAGCTGGTGACATGTCACCAGCGCACGTTGAAAAATGGTTGCAGGATCGGCATCTAAAAATACCGGCCAGGATAGTGGTGATGGCGAGGCCATCGGCCATAAGTCAGGAAAGAAAATAATCGCTATTCTCAGGAAGAAAAAGGAAGATCTGCCGGCAAAAGGTTACGAGCACATGAGTAAAGTAACCGGCTATATCACCAGGCACAAACCGCAAAAGCCGGAAGGCGATGTCGCCGATACGAAATGGAACTACTCACTTAAGAACTGGCGATACGATTATGCAAAAAAAATAATCAATCAAAACTGACTGGTTATTTTTCAATGGAAAAAATTATGCCATTACGATGCCCTTGCCAATACATCGTCCGAAGATGCCATTGGCGAAGGTTTATGCATTTGCAACTTGCCATTATACTGGGCGCCCATCTCTATTTCGATACTATCCGTCACGATGTCTCCATGAACATGGCCGGTTTTCTTTATTTCAAGTTGTGATGATTTCAGGTTGCCGTTCACCCTTCCGTAGATAATAGCAGAAGAGGTCGTGATGTCGCCATCGATTACGCCTTTTTCACCAAGGATCACGCCACCTTCCACGCTCACGTTGCCGACAATGCGTCCTTCAATACGAATGACCGATGGCCCATTGATTTCGCCGGTAAAAATGTAGCCTTCTCCAATCAGGGTAGAGATCTCCTGCTGGTTAATATCTAACGCCTGGCCTTTGTTTTTTTTGAACATGGTAAATTAGTTTAGAGTTATGAAAGATTCAGGGTTTATGCGTTGTCCATTCCTGTGAACTTCATAATGTAAGTGTGGTCCGGTTGATCTGCCGGTGGATCCGATATTACCAATGTGCTGTGCAATGTCAATATTTTCACCTGGCTTCACATCTATTTTAGACAAATGTCCGTAAAGAGTTTCAAAACCGTTACCATGTTTTAAAATTATACAGTTCCCATACCCCCCCTTCCTGCCGGCAAATATCACTTTTCCCTTAGCCATGGCTTTTATCGGGGCGCCCATTGGCCCCCTGATGTCCAGGCCCTTGTGGGTTTCCACGCTGGATCCGCCAAAGGGATTTTCCCGGTGGCCAAAGGTAGAAGTGATGGTACCATGAAAGGGCAAACCAATCGGGGTATAGCTAATATTATAGATCATCTTATCAAGATACTTATCGTAAAATTCTGTGATCTCCTCTGAAGATAAGATATCATTGTCTGTTTCCCCGCCCTGTGGTGTTGCTGTGCCCGGATTTTTTATCCCCCGTGCTTTTAAAAATTTATTTATCGTTGAAAGATTTGCGTCTATCTGGTTGATTTTCTTGCGCATAGCGTTGGTATCTACCTCAGCGAAGAGCAAGTTCATTGACTTCAACTTTTTTGACAAATTACTTTGCAGTTGAGCCTGTGCCATGTTGTATTGCGTCAGGTAAACTATCGAAGCGACCAGCCCAACGAAAACGAGCGATAAAATTGTGAGGTACTTCCTCCAGTTGAGGATGAGATTGCTGGAGATTTGTACTGGTTTGATGCCATTTGCCTTTTTATTTACAAACAGCACCGTGGTTTTTTCTTTGGTTCTTCTCATGTTTCCAGGTTATCGGATCGATGTTATTAATGGATTCTTCGGATTATACGTTGCCAAAGGCAATTCACCGGCCTGCTATTGCTGGTCTGTCAGTGATTAACGATGTTAGAAAAGGATAAATTGCCCGGGCTTTTGGGTTTCGGGCTTGCTTTTTTCCACATCAGGACATACAGTGCAATGGAGCTACTAAATGAACGTGCGAACGCCGGTAGAGGTATAATATTGCCGGAATTCCCGCGGGGTACTATCTTTTTTCTTCTTGAAAAGGCGGTTGAAATTAGACATGTTGTTGAATCCGCATTTATAGGCCACTTTATTGATGCTTTCAGCAGTGTCTATGAGCATGCGGGAGGCGTGGCCAAGCCGGATCTCGTTAAGTGTGTCGATGAATGTTTTTCCAGTTCTAAACTTAAAAAAACGACTTAGGGAAACTTCCGTCATTCCGGCAATCTTCGCTGCATCACTCAACTTTACATCATGAGCAAAATTGATATTTATATAAGCCATGATCTTTTCAACTCTGCGACTATTATAGGAAGGAAGTTCTTGGTTAAAACAGGTGTCAGAGAGGGTGCGCATATTACGCGAAGTTGAGAGACCGTGCAACAGAGACAGGAGTTCCAATACGGAGTCGAAGCCGTGTTTATTTGTTAGGTTTTTAATCCGTGGCATGATGGCGTTGGCGGTTGTTTTAGAAAAAAGCACACCACGGGAGGAACTGACCAACAAAGTACGAATGTGTGACATTTGATTTCTCTTCAGAAAACGGTCATCAAAAAGATCCCGGTGAAATTGTACGGTAATTTCCTGTATTTGCTTGCCTTCGCATTTGTTAGTGAACCATCCATGCTGGAGGTTAGGACCGACGAGAACCATTTCTATATCCGCAACCTCTGCTACGTGGTCACCGATAATTCGTTTGGCTCCACCCGCATTCCGTAGAAAATTCAATTCGAATTCTTCATGAAAATGAAGGGGAAATCAAACGCTTCTTTTGTGCGGGAAAATATGGAGAAACAATCGTTTTGCGTGAGTGGCGTCATTTCTCTCAAAATTTTTGAAGACATAGAAATGATATTTTGATCAAAAAA
>JBBQSI010000040.1:0-13121 GCA_038213975.1 Chitinophagales bacterium | reverse complement strand
AACTCGGATTGTACGATGCAGGAACTGAAGAAGATACACCTCCGGGAGAGGGTCCAGACCAAAAGCCGGTGCAGGCAACGGATAACCAGGGGCCTACAGAAAGCGAAATGATAGCTTCCGCCGCCACTCGTCATCCCACTTTTACTATACCAGCCACCACAGCAGTTATAAAGATTACGATTACGCCAAATTAATTGGCCTTAATGTTTTTAAGAGGCCGTGCTTTTAAAAAAGGTACGGTCTTTTTGTTTATTTCACCGATATATCCTTGAATTTTTCAGCATAAATTTTTCAGATTCTTCTACGGGAATAGAAAGCGTTTCCCATTCTTCACCCATCATCATTTTCCCAGGCAGTACTATCTGCTCCACATGCAAAGCATAAGGTGCAAAAGAATCTGCTTTCTAACTGCACGGTATAAATACTTTGCTTGACAGATCAGGCTATCTTTCGAATTGATCTGTTGGGAATAATGCAAACTTGCTTATCTATCGATTATCTTCATGATATATTGAAATCAGATGAAATTCTTCTTAACCCAGGCAGTGCTTTTATTATTTTTTAATTTTTCTTCTTTCGGCCAAACAGAAAACAGCAGGCCAAACATTCTTTTGATCGTTGATGATGATGCCGGGGCAGATTTTGGCGCTTACGGGAGCACCTTTGTAAATACTCCGGCATTTGACCGTATTGCAAAAGAAGGCCTTTTGTTCATAAATGCCTATACACCCAATGCTAAATGCGCTCCCTCACGCAGTTGTATCTTGACGGGAAGAAATTCATGGCAACTGGAAGCTGCGGCCAATCATTGGATCTATTTCCCCGTAGCTTTTAAAAGCTATATGGAAGCCCTGCAAAAAAAGGGATATAAGATAGGCTATACCGGTAAAGGCTATGCGCCCGGTAAAGCCTTGAATGAAGATGGTTCGCAACGCCTTATACTCGGCAAAGATTATAACAAACATAAATTAGTACCACCGACTACAGGCATAGCGAAAGATGACTACGCGGCTAACTTTGAAGATTTTTTAAAGGAACAAAAGAAAGGACAGTCCTGGTCTTTCTGGCTGGGCTTTCATGAACCACACCGGCCGTACGAATATGGCACAGGCATAAGGCTTGGCAACAAGAATACCTCAATGATTAAGAAAGTACCTGGTTATTTTCCTGACGTTGACACCGTGAGAAACGATATGCTCGACTATGCTTTTGAAATTGAATCGGCTGACCATCATGTAGCCCGTATTTTGAAAATGCTTGAAGATGCAGGTGAACTGGAAAATACTTTAATCGTTTACACCTCCGACCACGGTATGCCTTTTCCAAGGGTAAAAGGAAACGCATATCAAGATGCAAATCATATACCCTTGGCTGTTATGTGGAAGAACGGAATTAAAAAGACCGGAAGAAAAATTATTGATTATGTGAGCTTTATTGACCTGGCTCCTACATTTCTTGCCGTTGCCGACGTAGATTTTGGTACATCAGGAATGCATCCCATAACCGGAAAAAGCCTGACCAATATATTTACGTCCACGAAATCGGGGCAGGTTGATACATCAAGGAATTTTTTACTGGTAGGCCAGGAACGTCATGACTTTGGCAGGCCTAACGACGTGGGTTATCCGGTAAGAGGATTTTATAAAAATGGGTTTTACTTTCTCGTAAACTATGAACCGGACCGCTGGCCTGCATGTAACCCGGAGACAGGCTATCTCAATTGTGACGGAGGCGCTACCAAGACTTTCATACTAAATCAACGAAGAAATGGCGCCACCAAATATTTCTGGAAGATGGATTTCGGACACAGGCCTGCCGAAGAATTATATGATATAACGAAAGATCCGGACTGCATTAATAATCTTGCCAATAATTCATCGTATCAATCAGTTGCTCTTGAAATGAAAACTGAGATGGAAGCCAAATTAAAAGCCCAGGGTGACCTCAGGATGTTCGGTTATGGCAGCATCTATGAAAAATATCCATTCGCAGAAGTAAATGGTTTTTATGAAAGATATATGAATGGAGAAAAAATACGGACAGGCTGGGTAAATGAATCGGACTATGAAAAGGGCCCTATAGATGATTATTAAAAAACAGGTTGTTAGGTATAAGTAATTAAGTTTAGCCTTTTGTTTTTCAAAACCCTTAGCAGCATTTCCACAATAATATTTTACCAACCTTATTACCTTTTTTAATCGAGACAGAATAAACAAGTTGAGATTTATGTGGCTCCTTTTTTAGGATTTTAAAATCTTTCTACAGCAAGGCACATTTTATTTCTGCTTCACATAAAGCACAGCCATATATGCGCAGACCTTTATTCTCAATGCTGTATTGCCAGCTTTTGATTAGCTCCTGGTTGTATTCTTCTCATATAAAAAAATCTATCCAGTTAACTGCTGCAAACGAATGAAATTTAATTTATCATTATCATGAAATTTATATTTACGGTACATGAGCTAATGTAAACAGTATTTTGTTATCTATTTATTCCGTTTACCTCAAATAAAAATTAGTGATTGCAATTAATAATGCAGACTTCTTTTTGGAGCGGCACAAGCTGATGCGCCAACAGCGGGATGTCCTGCTTTTCAAAATAACTATTTAAGGTGCCAGCCAGGTTATAATCTTTGAATTAAGGCATTTAATCTGTTGTACCATCCGGCCACGAGGCAAGCTTCCCGGAATTTCTATAAGCCGGCATCTGGGCATTCCAATGTTTTAATTTTGCAGTAAGCAGGTTGCTCAGTTCCCGTGTCTTTCCCGGATTTGCTTCGGAGATATCATTAAGTTCACCAATGTCGTTTTTCAAATTGAATAACTCTGTTTTTTTATTCTTCATCATATAGACCAACTTCCAATCGCCCAATCGTATGGCGCTGGCGTAGTTGATACCCGGCCCCTCTGCTACCCATTTATTCGGAAAATGCCATACTAAAGCGCGTGCGGTATCCGTATAATCAGCGTTTTTTAAAATGGGAATAAAATTTTCTCCATCCGTTTGCTGAATGGTTTTATAATTTTTAACACCCGCCATTTCTAATATGGTTGGAAAAAAATCTTCAATGATCAGGTATTGTTTTGCAACAGATCCGGGTTGTGTAATACCCGGCCATTTAACGATCATTGGCTCACGAATGCCACCTTCGTATACTGAACCTTTGGCGGAACGAAGCGGGAGGTTTTGGGTAAATGGTATACCATCTCTTGGCGGAGATAGCCCCAGACCACCATTGTCAGACATGAAAATGATAATAGTATTTTTTTCGATATCTTTTTGTTTGAGATAATTCATAAGGTCACCGAGGCTCTTATCCATTCCTTCGATCAAACTGGCATATTTAGCTTCAGATTGTGAAAGTCCCTTGTCAATATATTTTTGATAAAATCTTACATCATCCATCAAAGGCGCATGCACTGCATAATGTGCCATGTATAAGAAAAATGGCTGACGCTCGTGCACGGGTGCATCCAGCGATTTTATTGCTTCCTTCGTAAGTGCCTCTGTTAAGAAGGTATGAGTGCCGTAATACTCTTCAAGATCCGGCACGGCACGAAAAGTGGTCTTGCCTGGCACGTTCCCATAGTTTTCTTCGCCATGGTAACTTTGTGGAGCCCCGGCTGCATGACCCGCTATGTTAACCATAAAACCAAGGTTATGGGGATTAGAGCCGGTTGTTCCCAAAGTGCCCCAATGCGCCTTACCGACATGAATGGTTACATACCCCGCTTCTTTAAGAAGTGTCGGCAGTGGGGTAACATATACTGTATTCTGCACGCCGGGCACGGTGCTTAATCCATTTAAGTTCCATGAGAGTGAATCAAAAACCACATCCCGCTTATCAGTTGAATTATCCTTCTCAATATTTGTCCAATTGGTTACTCTGTGATGTGCGGCATTCATACCAGACATAAGGCTTACACGGGTAGGAGTACAAACCGGAGTTGCATAAGCATTCGTGAATTTCATTCCCTCCCTGGCAAGAAGCTCCATGTTGGGTGTATGGTATATCTTGTTGGAGTTTGTGAGGTTATCCCAAAAAGGGACTGAAGTATCTTCCCAGCCCATGTCATCTACCATAAATAAAATGATATTCGGACGAGTGATGGTTCGTTGCCCATGCACGGGTGTTCCCGATAACAAAAATGCTAGCCACAAAAGATGAGTACTACGGGATAAATATTTTTGAAATTTCATAACATCCGATTTTTTACTGAACATTAAAACCTAAAGTTCGCCGTGATCCCCACAGATATTCCTCAATCATTATTTATCAATGTAGTGAGGCAAGATCTTAAATTCATCCTTCGTCTTTTCATAAACATTGCCATATAAAAATCTTGTATCTTCCTTCAGCTATTTCCCCCAATTTTTAATTACTCATATCCAAAAAGAAAGCCATTCGATAACTGATGATTTTTCGCGCTCCTGGATATTTAAAACACCTGGCATTTTTCTAAGATAATATTAATTCAGTAATGTGGTGGAGGGCACCCGAAGGAAAAAAGCATCACCTTGTGTCGCCATTAATACTAACTATAACTTAATCCAACCAACCCTTTCTGCCGATAGTTTTCAGCTGAAAACTTTCGGGGCCAATCATTATTATTGGTGTTTTTTATTCTTAATTGTGTATTGCCTAGCTTTTGATTAGCTCCTGGTTGTATTCTTTTCCTATAAAAAAATCTAATCGGTTAACTACTGCAAACGAAATGAAATACGATTTATCATTATCATGAAATTTATATTTACGGCTCCTTAGCCGATGTAAACATATTTTATCGTCTATTTATTACGACCTCAAACGGAAATTTAATGATTGCAATTAATAACGCAGGCTTCTTTTTGCAGCGGCGCAAGCTGATGCTTGCGCCAATACCAATTCTATGCCTGGGAGAAGTGAGGGACAGGCAGGTTGTCGTTCGAACAATCGGACTCACGATAAATTCTCGTATTTCTTGATGCCCGATAAAACAATCTGCGAACACGGCTTTCAAAAGTGCGCTTCAGTCTTTATCCGGAATAGACTTAATCTAAATAATTCGGTTCTTTACCCGCGCAAACTTCGTGGCAAAGGCGATCCCTGCCCTTGGCGGAAGATGCATTAATTTTGCCCCAAAAAAAACCAAGCATGAAAAGTTTATTGGCAATTATTTTCCTGGTGGTTGTATTAGTAGGAGCCTGGTGGCTGTTTTTTCGTGAGTCGCCTGCATCTGCCACTTCTTCTACGACTATTGATTCCGTCACAGTTTCCAAACACAGTCCTGAATTTGACGGGCAGGTGAAATACGCCGTTAACACTTACCTGGAAATGAAAGATGCCTTTGTAGATGCTGATACGGCACGTGCAAAAGCCAAAGGTGAAGTCTTTATTAAAGCAATCGACAGTATTTCTGTGGCAGAACTTCAAAATGATGATCAGCAAATTGGCATTGCGGCGAAGCAGGAGTTGAGCGATATTAAAGCCAATGCCAGCTCTATGTTGCAGCAAAGCGATATCACCGAAATGCGCCAGGATTTCCGTATGATTTCCGAAAACATGTACCCTTTTCTCAAGACCATTCATTATGATGGAGAAAAACTTTATTGGCAAAACTGCCCGATGGCTTTTGGCGAAAACCAGGAAGCTAACTGGATCAGTAATTCCACTGAAATAATGAATCCATACTTAGGGAAAAATCACCCGGAGTATAAATCGTCCATGCTTCATTGTGGCGAAGTGAAGGATACCATCAAGTAGGATTTGTCCATGCTAAAAAAGTTTTTTTTCCTAACCCTACTCCTCTTCCCACTTGCCCTGTTAGCCCAGCAGAAAGTGACGCTGAGCGGTTATGTAAAAGATTCTCTCTCCGGCGAAACACTTATCAGTTCTACCATTGTCGTAGCCGGCCAGTCAAAGGGCATCACGTCTAATGGCTATGGTTTTTATTCGATCACACTTGTCCCCGGTACTTATACTTTCATTTGCTCAAGAGTGGGATATGTTGCAAAAGCACTGACGCTGGATTTGCAGCAGGATGTGGTTTATAATTTTGAAATGGGCCCAAAATATACCACCGAGCAGGCAATTGTCGTGTCTGCACGGAAGCGGGATGCGAACGTGAAGAATGCGCAGATGGGTAAACTTGATCTGAGTATGGAGCAGGTAAAGTCTATTCCCGCTTTCCTCGGCGAGGTAGACGTGCTGAAAACAATCCAGCTATTTCCCGGTGTTCAGGGAGCAGGGGAGGGTAGCTCCGGGCTGTATGTGAGAGGAGGCGGACCCGATCAAAATTTGATACTGCTGGATGATGCCGTGGTCTATAACACCGGCCACTTGTTTGGTTTCTTTTCCATCTTCAACGGCGATGCTATTAAAAACACTTCCCTGATAAAAGGCGGCATGCCGGCACAATATGGCGGAAGGCTTTCGAGCGTGCTGGACATTGCGATGAAAGAAGGAAATGACAAGCAGTTCCAGGTGGAAGGTGGCCTCGGGCTGATCGCTTCGCGTATATCGATCCAGGGGCCTTTGAAAAAAAATAAAGCATCCTTCATTGTCTCCGCCCGGCGAACTTATATCGATGCGCTGGTAAAACCTTTCATCAAAGAAGACAATGCCTTTAATGGCTCAGGGTATTACTTCTATGATATGAATGCGAAGGTGAATTATAAGTTCTCTGAAAAGGACCGCATCTACCTGAGTGGGTATTTTGGCAAGGACAAATTTGATTTTGTGAATGGCAAGCAATCGCTGAACGTACATATTCCCTGGGGAAATGCAACGGGTACCTTCAGGTGGAACCACGTGTTTAACCAACGCTTGTTTTCCAATACAACACTTGTCTACAATGATTACAATTTCAATTTTGGCGCCAGCCAGAACAATTTTGAGATAAACTTACGGTCAGGCATACGCGATTGGAATTTGAAACAGGATTTCGATCTTTATCCTTTTACGAATCATAAGATAAAGTTTGGGGGAATTTATACTTATCACACCTTCATCCCGTCTGTGTTGACGGGGAAGCAGGACTCGATAGAATTCAATCCAAAGAATGCGCAGGAAAAATATTCTCATGAAGCGGCGATTTACCTGCAGGATGACTGGGACATCAGTGAAAAAGTGAAGATCAATGCAGGTATACGGCAAAGTTTTTTTCAACAGATTGGAGAATACAGGACTTACACGACCGATGCAAATGGGAACCGCCTGGATAGTGCGGTATATCAATCCGGTGAACCGGTAAAAACTTATTTCGGATTTGAACCCCGCTTCACGATCCGCTATGCATTGAATGATGCCACGTCGATAAAAGGAGCCTCCACAAGAAATGTACAATACATCCATCTTGTGAGTAATGCAGGCACAACGTTACCCACAGATATTTGGGTGCCCAGTACGCTCAAGGTAAAACCACAGATAAGCTGGCTGTACGCACTCGGGTTATTCAAAAACTTTGCTGACAATACTTATGAAACTTCTTTAGAGGTATATTATAAAGACTTGCAAAACCAAATTGAATACGCAGCTGGTTATACGCCGGCAACGCTCGAAGACACAGAGAACTTTTTCACTTTTGGTAAAGGCAAGAGTTATGGAACGGAATTATTTATAAGTAAAACGAGAGGTCGCCTTACAGGTTGGATCGGCTACACCCTGAGCTGGACGAACAGGAAATTTACTGCACTTAATCGTGGGCGTGAGTACCCTGCCAAATATGACCGGCGCCACGACTTGTCTATTGTTGGAATTTATGAGTTATCGAAGAAGTGGAAGTTGTCCTCGACGTTTGTTTTCGGGTCAGGCAATGCAGCTACCTTACCGGAGCGATTTTATATTTATGAAGGCGTTCTTACACAGCAGTACAGCGCCATCAATAAATACCGCCTGCCCGCTTATCACCGGCTGGATTTTTCAGCAACTTACCGGCCTAATAAACATCCGGAAAGGCGGCTGAAGAGTGAGTGGGTATTTAGCGTATACAATGCGTATAGCCGGAAAAATCCTTACTTCATCTATTTTGACCAGGAAGGAAATCCGTATGACGGCTCGCTGAAGGTGCAGGCAAAGCAGGTATCTCTTTTCCCCGTAATTCCTTCCATTACCTGGAATTTTAAGTTCTGAACACCTGGGAATTACTGTTTGTGCACAAAGATCACGCTACCGCTTTTTTCGGTGTCGGAAGTAATCCTCACCTCGTAGCGTTTATCCCCGTCCGTTACTATCATCAGGGCAGTGTTTGGGGGAATGGTACCGAGGTTTTCGGCATACATCGTAATTACATTTTCGCCCGGCTTGTCGAGATTTAGCTTTAAGGATAGCGGTTTGTCGGTGAGTTTTTTATGGGAAAGGATTACCCTGCCGTTGTAAAAGACCGAGATAGAGTCACCGTCAATTTCTCCATTGTCATAAAAGTCTACATTGAAGGTTCCCGATTCGATCGGGATGGTTCTTATGATATCTTTCCTCCTGTTTTTAAACTCAGGTAGCGGAGTTACAGTTACAGGTTCCTCTGTAATGACGGGTTTTTCCTGCGCCCTTTCCGTCGGCTTATCCACCTGTGTTTTAGTTATTGATGGCTGCTCTTTCCTGGGTTCCGCTTTTGCTACGGGAGGTTTTTGAGAAGGCTGCGATTTTGAAGGAGTGGTTACTCTTGGAGCGTCAGGTTTTGAAGCAGGTTTTTTTGCGGAGGCGATTCCCATAGGAAGTTTGCGAATCACACGCCGCGAAAGCAAAGTAGTTCCGTAGCCGCAGTTGCCGGATTGGTCAGGCGCCGGCACCCATGAGCCCCTGAGGACTTCGGAGTCACTTGCCACCTTTTCGTAGTGTAGCTTATGTGTCTGAAAACAATTCATGAAGTTCGGCGGTGTATTATATTTCACCCGCTCTACCTCTGTCACCAGGATGTCCCTGCTCGCACGGTTAACCGATCCGGTGACCCGACAGATGGTGAAATATCGTTTACCGCCTTCCCTGAAATATGTATAAGAATAACCCGTAACGTCGGCACCTTTCGCCTGCAGCTCCAGCACATAGTCAATTCCATTATCTGCCATACCTGCATAGCCAGTGCTCGTTTCGCGAAAGCCACCTTTCCACTGTCCATTAAAATTCTGCGCTGATAATGCAGAAAAAAAGAATAAGAAGGTGAGCGTATAAAATATTTTCATCAATTTGTTTTTTGGGCTATTGCACATGTTCTCTCGCTTTTGCATTCATACTAAATTGCCCGTGCTGGAGGTGTCGACAAATTTAGATTTTATTGAATCCCAGACGCTTTAAACTATCCCAATGTTTGTCTAAGACTTCGTTAAATTTGCATTCCCAAAAAATGAAAGAATCAGTGAGTGAACAAAACGGATCAATCAACATCACCTTTCCAGATGGCGCTGTAAGGCCGTACCAACAGGGCGCAACGGGGCTCGACGTTGCGAAAAGTATAAGTGAAGGCCTGGCGAGAAAGGTTTTGGCGACGGAGGTAAATGGAGAAGTGCGTGATCTTTCCAGGGCGATTGATGAAGATGCGAACGTTCGCTTTCTCACCTGGGACGATAACAAAGCCAAGGCCACATTTTGGCATTCGTCTGCCCATCTCATGGCGGAGGCAGTGGAGTCAATGTTTCCCGGTGTAAAGTTTTGGGTTGGCCCGCCGATAGAGCGTGGATTTTATTATGACATGGATCTTGGCGACCAACAGATTTCTGAAGCAGACCTTGAGAAGCTCGAAAAGAAGATGATCGAACTGGCAAAGCAGAACAACACTTATGAACGCAAGCAAATTTCCAAGGCAGATGCTGTAAAATATTTCCAGGATAAAGGCGATGAATACAAGCTTGACCTGCTGGAAGGACTTGAAGACGGCAACATCACTTTTTATTCTCAGGGTGCCTTTACTGACTTATGCCGGGGACCGCATATCACTGCCACAGGAATTATCAAGGGTATAAAACTCACGAGTATTGCCGGTGCCTACTATAAAGGCGATGAGCGAAATAAAATGCTCACCCGTATTTACGGCGTCACTTTCCCTAATCAGAAAGAGCTTGATGAATACCTCGTTTTCCTGGAGGAAGCAAAGAAACGTGATCATCGCAAGATTGGAAAAGAGCTGGAATTGTTCACTTTTTCTGAGAAGGTCGGGGCAGGTTTACCCATGTGGCTGCCCAAAGGCGCTATGCTGCGCGAAAGATTACAGCAGTTCCTGCAAAAAGCCCAGTTGGAAATTGGTTACCTCCCGGTGATCACGCCGCACATTGGCTCGAAGAATTTATATGTAACCAGCGGCCATTATGATAAGTATGGTAAGGATAGCTTTCAGCCGATAAAGACTCCGGTAGAAGGTGAAGAGTTTTTTCTGAAACCGATGAACTGCCCGCACCACTGCGAAATTTATAAGGCACAACCGCGGAGTTATAAAGATCTCCCGCTGCGCCTGGCGGAGTTTGGGACGGTTTATCGCTATGAGCAGTCCGGCGAGCTGCATGGACTTACCCGTGTTCGCGGCTTCACACAGGATGATGCACATCTTTTTTGTATGCCGCACCAGGTGAAGGAAGAGTTTAAAAAGGTGATCGACCTGGTGCTATATGTATTCAACTCTCTTGGCTTCTCCGATTACACAGCGCAGATCTCCCTGCGTGATAAAGAAGATCACTCGAAATATATCGGTAGCGATGAAAACTGGCAATTGGCTGAGCAGGCAATCATAGAAGCTGTTGAAGAAAAGCAGCTCAAAGCAGTGATTGAGTATGGCGAAGCTGCATTCTACGGACCGAAGCTCGACTTCATGGTGAAAGATGCTATCGGCAGGAGCTGGCAGCTCGGTACTATCCAGGTGGATTATAACCTCCCCGAACGGTTTGAGCTGGAATATGTAGGGGAAGACAATGCAAAACACCGGCCGGTGATGATTCATCGTGCTCCTTTCGGAAGCATGGAACGCTTTGTGGCTGTGCTTACGGAGCACTGCGCCGGGAAATTTCCTATGTGGCTTGTACCGGTTCAGGTGAAGATTTTGCCCATCAGTGATAAATTCCTACCTTATGCACAAAAAGTTTTAGGAGAATTAAAAAATAATGATATTCGTGCGGAAATCGACGACCGCAGCGAAAAGATTGGAAAAAAGATACGCGACACGGAGTTGGCAAAAGTTCCCCTGATGCTTATCATAGGTGAAAAGGAAGTTGAAAATGAGCTGGTCTCAGTAAGGCGACAAGGTAAAGGCGATGAAGGCGCGAAATCTCTCCCGGAATTTATAGATATGATCAATCAGGAAATAAAAAATAAAATTGCATAATTATTGTGCATTATCATTTCCCCACCAGCAAAACAATTTATCATCTAAAATCAATTAATGGCATTTCAACCAAGACCGCCGCGAGGCGCATTTAATCCACGCTTTAGAAAAGAACAACAGCAGGAACACAGAACTAACCATATGATCAGAGTACCCAACGTGAGACTCGTTGGCGAAAACGTAGAAATAGGAATATATCCCACCATCGACGCACAAAGGATCGCAAAAGAGCAGGGCCTCGATTTAGTAGAAATTTCCCCACAGGCAGATCCGCCGGTTTGCAAAATTATCGACTACAATAAGTTTCTCTACGAAAAGAAGAAAAGAGAAAAGGAGATGAAAGCCAAAAGCAAGGTCTCCGAAGTGAAAGAGATCCGATTTACACCAAATACTGACGATCACGATTTTGATTTTAAATCTAAACACGCAGAGAACTTTCTTAAAGAGGGCAACAAAGTAAAGGCCTATGTACAGTTTAAGGGCAGGGCTATTATGTTTAAGGAGCGGGGTGAGCTATTGCTCCTGAAGTTTGCCGAGCGGTTGGTAGAAGCTGGTACACTGGAAAGCATGCCGAAGCTGGAAGGAAAAAGAATGTTCGCCATCTTCGCTCCAAAAAGTCAGAAAAAGAAATCCTCTTCCTGATTACCTGCCGAGAACTCTACTTTATAATTTCAATTATCGTCCCGGAGAATGCTCATTTGGGCATCCGTGAATCGCCAGCTTATTGGCAGACTGTTAACCTATCCTGGCTTTTAGTTTCTTGATTAGAGCCACTAGCGAGGGGAACAAAATTGTGTAGAATTTTTTCGAATTATTTAGGCCTTAGCTTCAAAAAAAAGATTTTTACAATTTTTTTTCCACAGCCACATGCTAAAGAGGGTCATTTATACGTATTATTACGATAGTAAGAATTTGGTAGTATTACCGTATTAAATACGATCTAAATTCTTGATTTTTGTAACCCTTTTTAAACAACACACAATTTCTATGATGCAGGATGGAAATGATATAATCAAAGTGATCATTGCAGACGATCACGTGCTCTATCGCGCCGGAGTGATCACTGCCCTTTCTTCAAAAAAGAACATCAAGGTACTTGCTGAAGCTGATAATGGATCCCATTTACTCAATATTTTGAAGGGCATTCAGCCTGACGTGATCCTGCTGGATATACAAATGCCCGTGATGGATGGCATCACCACACTTCCGGAGATTAAGAAACTGTACCCTGGGATTAGAATCATTATGCTGACCATGATGGACGACCAGAGCATGATCACCAGGCTAATGGAACTCGGCGCCAACAGTTATCTTACAAAAACCTCCGATTCCGAGATCATCTACGAAGCCATTAAAACCTGTCACGAACAGGAATTTTACTTCAACTCGTTGACAAATAAAGCCCTTCTAAACAATCTGCGCCAGCGCCTACCCGGTAACTCGGTAAAGTTGCAACAGGAAGATGCTACCCTAAGTGAGAAAGAAATCACTGTGCTGCGCCTCATGTGCGAAGAAAAGAGCACCCGGGAAATCGCCGAAGTGGTAGAGCTCAGTCCGCGGACCATCGAAGCCATCAGGGATAAATTGAAAACCAAAACCGGCGCAAGGAGCACAGCAGGCTTGATTATGTTTGCTGTGAAAAACAAACTTCTGGACCAGGAGATATAGATTTCCACTCGATTTTTACTATTTAGAAAACTGCCTGTCGCCTGTGGCCATTACTTTTGAAGTATGGCAGGTTCCTATATATTTTTCAATGGCAGGCAAATACCTTCCGGCACCCCAATTATTTCTGCCCAAAGCCGCGGATTAAAATATGGCGATGGCATTTTTGAAAC
>JBBQSI010000039.1:0-13172 GCA_038213975.1 Chitinophagales bacterium | reverse complement strand
TACGCAGCATGGTTTGCTGATGCCACGGCGGGTTTCCGGTACAACAGGCCCATCATACTTTCTAAAAAAGGAGCAGAACTGCCGGCATTTGAAGCCACACTTTCTCCCGGGATAAAATTTAAAGAGGGCCACGGCTGGGCGCATGACTGGGTTGAGAGATGGAGCAGCACCAGTGACAGTATCTCCTGGGAAATTGATTGCATACATCCCGGAAATTATGTCGTTGAGCTGGAATACTTGTGCCAGAAAAAAAATGTCGGTTCCCACATTATTTGTTCTATAGGGAGTGAAGAAAAACAAGCAGTGATCCGGGATGCGTTTTATTCAAAGCAAATTCCAAGTCCCGACAGAGTTCCAAGAAAAGAAGCCTATGAAATGAGCGGGTGGAAAAGTTTGAGGATAGGGACTTTTCATATTGGCAGCGGAAAGCAGACTATAAAACTAAGGGCTTCCAAAATCGCAAATGATAATGTCGCGGAAATTAATTTATTACGTTTGAAACCTGCAGAAGAATAACGTTCTTAAAATCTCCAAACTTAACCACGGAGTATTGATATCATTCAGAACTTAATTATTTTTCAAGGAATAATGCCACTAATAAATCAAAGCTGTTAACGCAATCGTGGGCAAAACACATTACCAGGTGTATGTTGTGGAACTTTCGAAGCGGGTGTTTACGGAGCACGCAAAGTTTCGAAATGCCAACCCCCAATTTAACGGTGTACTGGAATGCCTGTATGTCGGCATGACGAGCAAGTCGCCAGCGGAACGATTCCGCCAACATAAAACAGGATACGTCAATAAAAAAGGACACAATCTCTCAGCTAACATAGTATTTAAATATGGCAGCTACCTGCGTCCAAGCCTTTACGGACACCTTAATTTAAAACCGATGACGAAAGAAGCTGCCTTAAAAATGGAAGAAAAACTTGCATGGGACTTACGCAGGCAAGGATATGCTGTATGGTTTAATTAAGGCGAAAAAACATAGCAGCAGATTGCCACTCGTGGCTAGTTATCACCTGCAAGAAAATCATACTGTGAACCTCTTCATTTGATATCAACTATTTGGCAACAATACAACCTTCAAGAAGGGAAGGGCAAATCATTGCCTGCAGACATCTTCTTAACCCACATTGCAGCTATCCTGACAAAAGTAGCCGTCTTTGTTGAGTTTCAATTTTTTTTGGTTCCGGTTTGTGTACTACAGATTTTCGTTTTGTGAAGGGGGTGTATTTGCTTTGCAGGATGTCGTAAATCTTTTTTAATTTTTCTTCGGGCTGAGAACATTTCCTGGTTACTATTATTTTACCATAGGTGTTGGTGCCGCTTGTACTAATCATTTTTTGTGTGTTACCTATTCTTACTATCTCCGACCAGCAATTGTTTATGTTGTTGTTTTTTAACTGATACCTGATTGTATTAACGAGCCAGTATGCCAGTATCCCTAAATGCAAATGTGCCATCGTTGCCTTATCGCTCTTATGATATATGGGCCGCAGGTCCAGGTCTGTTTTTAGGGTTCTGAATGCATTTTCTATTTCTCTTATCGTATTGTAAATATTCCACACAACTACTTCATCTGTTACCTCTATATTGGTTCGTAAAAAATAAATACCCAGGCTTTCTATTTTGTCCTCGTATTTTACCCCCGTCTTTTTCCAGGTCATTTCTATTGCCCGGTTTGTCTTTTCATCCGCAGTTACTTCAATGATATAATACTGCCCCACAGAAGGATATTTTTCTTTTGCCCTGCCTATGCGCTGATGAACTTTATCCAATTGCTTAATGCCTCCTTTGCGGTATATGGCGGTGTATATCTTGTGTAATTGTTCTTCAAATCTTTTTTCAAACAACTCTTTCATGCCTGCTTCCTTCATGGCTTTGTCGGGGCTTTTCACTTCCAGGTAATAGTCGGTATTTTTTTCAGTGGCAACTTGCTTTAACCTGATGATTTTTTTTGATTTGGTGTCCATCAACACGGTAAGCCTGCCGGGTATTGCCTGGTAATCTTTGAGCCTGCTTCTGCTAACGCAAAGGTATCGGTAACCTTTTTGGGTTATCAGTTTTAAATTATCTTCTGTGGCAATGCCGGCGTCCAGCACTATAATAGCCTTAGGGTTACAGGTATGCTTTGATAATTTTTCTATCATCGCAGCAAGTGTTTTGCTGTCGGCGATATTGCCTTCCAATACGGAAGAATATTTGATGAACCCTTCTACATTCACTACCAAAGCCAGCACCACTAATTTTGCATCACCTCTTTTTTCTTTGCTGCGGCCGAATTTAGCTAACCGGCTGCCATGTTTTTGGCCTTCAAAATAAGTATTAGTAAGATCATACAAAATGATTTTATCGTCTAAGTCAAAGAGTTCATTGGTGCGGGCGGACAAGTGTTTTTCAATCGCATCTTTCACATCATATAAATGCAGCGCACTCTGGTATAGCTTGTCTTTAGTCAGTTTTCCCATATCATATCCGGTAAGCTCGCATACGGCAGAGTTTTCCTTTATCCATCTTGTAGTTTTTAATTCCGATGCAGGATAGACGGCACGGCTGATAACCTGTGTCGCTGCAAGCTTTGCTCCTTCTTCACTAAATCCGTGCATTACAAGCAATTCAGTAAGTTGTAATTTGTTCCAGCTATTGTGGCATAGCCACTCTGATCCTATTTCCAGTACATTGCTGTGCCGCATCGTGTCGGCATTGATCATTCTGGATAGTTTTTCTACCGATACTATATCCAGCTTTTTGGAAGCAACTATACGCTGCCATAAATCTTCTACATATTTTTTTACCACAGGGTCTTCTTCGGGTTCAAATAAGGATTGCTTATGCTCATATTTTTCGGTTAACTGTTTTTGGATTTTATTCAACTGCTCCGGCGTGGCATCTTCCATGAAACCAATATTCAATATGGTGCGATGACAAATCCTGCTATCGGCATTACGGTAACTTTCTACCAAACGGTAGTAACCGCTTAGCTTTCCCGTTTCAGGATGTTTGCGTATGGTGCTCTTGAAATACAAGCTTCAAAGGTGGCAAACCCTGACCTCAAACGAACACCCTTTGTGTACTACAAATAAAACGAAGGGCTTATAGCTGCCAGGGATTTTAGTTGCTCGTACCCTCCCACAGGTAAATTGAAAATATGACGATAACTTTTTTGAAAAAAAATTATATTTTAACTTCTGAAACCACTTTTGCTGCAATGTGGGTTAACATGTATTTCCTACACATCCAGATTATTTGTAAGTTTACATCCAATATGAGACAACATCTGCTTCGCTACATTTATGTATTGCTCTTCATGGCTGTCGCCGCCGGCGCCTGCAAGAAAGGAACTTCCGACACTCCAACACCTACGCCCCCTACTCCCGTTGATTCCACCAGTTCAGCAGCTTTGCCCGCAGGCGCAAAGGATGGCGTGGCTTTCATCAACAACGGCACCTCGGCGATTGTAACTTTATATGCACCGGGGAAAACGTCGGTTTCGCTCATTGGAGAATTTAATGACTGGGCTACTGCGTCTACGCCGTTGAAACAGACCCCCGATAAAAAAACCTGGTGGGTACAGGTGAATAACCTGAACGCTGATGCGGAGTATGCCTACCAGTTCCTGGTGGATGGCACCCTTAGAATAGCTGATCCCTATTGTGAAAAAGTGCTTGACCCAAATAATGACAACGCTATTCCCAATACGGTGTACCCTAACCTGAAAGCCTATCCCACGGGGAAGACGACGGGTATCGTAAGCGTAATGCAGGCGAACCAGCCCACGTACGCCTGGCAAAACACCGGCTTTACCCGGCCGGATAAAAACAACCTCGTCATTTATGAATTGCTTGTGCGGGACTTCACCACCGAACACAGCTACACCTCTACCCTGCAACGGCTGGATTATCTCAAAACTCTTGGCATCAATGCCATCGAGTTGATGCCAGTAAATGAATTTGAAGGCAACCTCAGCTGGGGCTATAACCCATCTTTTTATTTCGCGCCGGATAAATATTACGGAACAAAAAATGACCTTAAGCATTTCATTGATGAATGCCACGGCAAAGGCGTGGCGGTGATAATGGACATGGTGCTAAATCATTCTTTCGGACAGTCGCCAATGGTGCAGTTGTATTTTGATGGTTCCAGACCCACGGGCATCAACCCCTGGTTTAACGTAGAACCGAAACACCCTTACAATGTTGGTTATGACTTTAACCACGAAAGTGCTGCGACAAAATATTTCTCAAAAAATGTTATGAAGTTTTGGATGGAGCAATACAAGATCGATGGATATCGCTTCGATCTCTCCAAAGGATTTACACAAAGGCAGTCAGGTGATGATGCCACCTTTGCGGCATATGATGCCGGGCGTATCAGCATATGGAAAGAGTACAACAGCTTTATCAAATCCGTAGACGCAAACAATTTCTATGTAATACTGGAACATTTTGCAGAAGCTTCGGAGGAAAAAGTGTTGGCAGACGACGGCATGATGCTATGGAACAACCTTAACTACAATATGAACGAAGCCACAATGGGGTGGCTACAGAAATCTGATTTTAGCTGGGGCTTTTACACCAACCATGGCTTTGCCAAATCAGAAAATCTGGTGGATTATATGGAGAGTCATGATGAAGAAAGAATTACTTATAAAAATGTAACCTATGGTAACGAGTTGAACTCATACACTATCAAGGGAAATTTACCTACTTCCCTAAAACGCGATGAAATGGGTGCTGCATTTTTATTCAGCATTCCCGGCCCAAAAATGATCTGGCAATTTGGCGAGCTCGGATACGATATCAATATCGACTACAATGGGCGCACAGGTGAAAAACCTGTCAAATGGGATTACTATGATAACGCCAATCGCAAAGCATTGTACGATGCATATTCAAAATTCATTCACCTGAAAATGAACAACAGCATTTTCAATACCACCACTTTTAGCTATGACCTGGCAGGTGCAATAAAATATATAAAGCTTGAAGATGCTGGCAATACAGTGGTGGTGGTGGGCAACTTTAATGTTGCCAGCCAGGCTGCGAATGTAGACTTCGGTTCCTCCGGTAGTTGGAAGGATGCAGTTGGCAGCGGCGTTACGCTCACTTCAAATATGTACACAATGGATCTGGCGCCGGGCGAATATCACATTTTTAGTAAGGTAGCGCTAAAGTAAGATCAGGCAGAGCAGCACAGCATCAACAAATGGGCTTACGTTACGGTGATCTATTGCCGGGTTTAGATAAGCGTGCGGCTTAGTTGTTTAGAGAAGCAATTTCATCGCGGGGAAATTTGCGCTGAAACCATTTTTTTTCTGTAAATAACTCAGCTATCACTTATCCTTGATTTGCTCTGTTCCTGCAGCAGGCGGAAGAGTGAACATTGGTATTGGTGAGTATGACTTCCGGCTTCCCTGCTTTCACAATCTTTGGAATGCCGGCTGTTACCACTTTAGGTTCAGCAATGCTGTCTTCCGGTATTACATAGCCATGAGCTTCTACTACTTTGGGAGAAAAAGAGCGCAGCTTCTGTTCCTGATTTTGGCTGCAGGAGAAAATGGCCACAGGTGTTGTTATAGCAAGTAGGGTTTTTGTTTTTTATGATAATTGTCTGAACCATGATTTACCTGATTCACTGATTACCATGATTGCATTTTGCTTTCGCTTATTTTTTTAATCGTCTACGAATTTACTCACTTTACCTTTTTATGTTCCGCAACTATATCTCAGCTATTCAATTGTCTTCTGTGAATCACGGCTCACATATGGTAGCTGAATTATGAAATCACCTCCTTCCTTGTCTTTGATTTGCACTTTTTCCGAAGGAATCCCTACGGATATTTCTCCGCCACGCGCTTTTATTGTCTGAACTATGATTTATAGGATTAACTGATTAACATGATTATTTTCTAATCCCATTATTATGCACTTGGAAATCGGATAATAAATTCACTTCGTTCCGATTCCTTACTCTCCACTTTTATTTCGCCACCATGTGCCTTTATAATATCATAGCTTAAACTCAACCCTAATCCGGTTCCCTGGCCTGCAGGCTTAGTCGTGAAGAAAGGTTGAAATACTTTGTCGATAATATTCAACGGTATTCCATTGCCGTTGTCACTTATCTCAATTTCTATAAAAGCACCCAGCTTTCGCGTTTTGAGGGTTACAAATGGTTTAAACCCTTCGCCTTCTGATTTCTGCCTTTCGCTCGTCGCATAAAATGCATTGTTATACAAGTTCAATAACACCCTTCCCATATCCTGGGGGACGACATTTATCTTACCGATGCTTTCATCAAAGTCAGTTCTAAGGTCTGCATTAAAGCTTTTATTCTTTGCCCGCATGCCATGATAGGCGAGGTGCAGATATTCGTCTGCGAGTTTGTTGATATCAGTTAGTTCTTTTACCCCCGAAGTCTGTTTTGAATGTTGCAACATTCCTTTTACAATAGCATCGGCACGTTTGCCATGATGATTTATTTTTTCTTCATTTTCTTTTATATCATTTGCAATTGCTTTTAGTTGTTCTGTGTTTCCCTTATCAACTTCTTCAACTAATTCATCTATCAATTCGCGGTTTACTTCGGAAAAATTATTCACGAAGTTTAACGGGTTTTGTATTTCGTGTGCTATGCCAGCAGTTAGTTCACCAAGCGAAGCCATTTTTTCTCTTTGTATTAACTGTGCCTGTGTAGATTTTAATTCCGATAAAGTGCTTTCGACTTTTTGCTTTTGTTGCCGGAGCAAAGCATTTGCTTTTTGTTTATGACGATTATTGCGAAAAAGGATGAAAGCAATAATTAAAAGAGCAGCCAGCCCTGATAACAGTCCATATAATCTTAGTTTTTCTTTATATGCCGCTTCTGCTTCTTCCAATTGTTTTTGCCTTGCTTCTTCTCCTGATATAAGATTTTGTATGGTTTGAAGATTATTTACTCCAAACAAGCCGTCTTTCGCAGCGGCAGCAATTTTATAATATTGAAGCGCCAGCGAAGGTTGGGTCGAATCATATATTTCTGCAAGCAAATTGCAGTTAAACATAATTCCTTTTTTAAACGAGACTTCTTTACCATAGTTGTATCCTTTTAAAGCATAGAAAATCGCAGAATCTCTTACGTTAAGCTTTACATACAGGCTTGAAATATTTGCACATATCTGGGAAGAACCTATTAAGTCGCTGTTTTTTTGAGCCTCTTTAAATCCTTCATTATAACTGAGAAATGCTTGTGCATCTTCTCCTCTTTTTTGCTTAATCTGCCCATCTATGTTATACACATATTGCATCAAATTTTTGAGATAATCTTTTTGCTTAAGCGCTATGTTTATATGAAAAGCTGCTGAATCCAGCTTATTTATTTTCTCATAAGCATCTGCTAAAGCATAATGGTCTATGGCGGCCTTGTCCTCCAATTGGTTGGCTTCATCTGTTTGCAAAGCCTTTATAATATAGGCTATTGCCTTTGGATAGTTTTCCAGTTCGAAATATACGCCACTAATCCTGCGGTTAGCCCTTGCGATATCATAGCCACTTTTACTTTCCTCTGCAATTTTTAGCGATTGAAAAAGCAGTTCAAACGCTTCTGCAAATTTTCCCTGGTATTCCATTACGCCGCTAAGACCAGCTAATAGCCTTGCCTCCGCCCAGGCATACGACCTTTGCCTGGCTAAACGAAGTCCTGTATTAAAATACTTTAATGAAGAATCAATATTGAGGCGTGCGTAAAAGAATCCAATGCGCTCAAACGCTGTGATTAAAGTTGAGTCGTCTTTTGCTAAACGAAGCTTTTGCTGAAGGCTATCCAAACTTTGATTTTGCGTGGAATCAAAAGATGCATCATTTTGTGATAAGCAGAACAATGGCAAACCAATCAAAAGAATGACATGTAAGCATCTTTTAAACATACTACTTAAGCTGGTAATTGAATAATAAACGTAGCTCCTTCACCTTCTTTCGTCTCCACTTTTTCCTCCAAAGGAGTCCGTTCGGACAAAGGAATTCTCCATGGGAGTCTGTTGTGACCCACTTTTATCTCACCCCCATGCGCTTTAATAATATCATAGCTCAAACTCAAACCCAGTCCTGTTCCCTGCCCTGTGGGTTTTGTTGTAAAGAAGGGTTGGAAGATTTTATCAACTATATTTTGCGGAATACCATTGCCATTATCAGTAACTTTTATTTCCACCTTATCACTGATTTTTTTTGATTCCACTGACACCGTTGGTTCATAACCTTCAGGTTGTTGTTTTTTCTTTTCAGCGACAGCGTAAAATGCATTGTTATACAAATTCAATAACACCCTTCCAATATCCTGGGGGACGACATTTATCTTACCGATGCTTTCATTAAAGTCAGTTCTAAGGTCTGCATTAAAGCTTTTATCCTTTGCCCGCATGCCATGATAGGCGAGGCGCAAATATTCATCTGCGAGTTTGTTGATGTCTGTGGGTTCTTCAATGCCGCCGCTTTTTTGTGAATGCTGAAGCATACCTTTTACAATGCCGCCTGCCCGCTTTCCATGGAGATTTATTTTTTCTTCATTTTGTGCAAGATCATTTGCTATCAGCTTTGCTTCTTCATAATTACCTTTTTCGATTTCATCCTTCAGCTCGGCGATCATCTCCCTGTTTACTTCCGAAAAATTATTCACGAAATTCAAAGGGTTTTGAATTTCATGGGCGATGCCGGCGGTCAGTTCGCCAAGCGAAGCCATCTTTTCAGATTGAATCAATTGGGATTGTGCGGCCTTCAGTTCACTCAACGTCGCTTCTATTTGTTGCTTTTGTGCATTTACTTTCTGGTTCTCTATGGATAACTGCCTGGTGGCAACTGAGACTTTATGTTGAAGAATTTTCTTTTGAGAGATAATGCGTCGATTGTTCCAGCGCAGAAGTAACAAGATCAGGCAGGCAGCAAAAACGAAATAGATAACATACATCCACCAACTTAGCCACCAGGGAGGCAATACGGTGAAGGTGTATTCAACCGGCTTGCTCCAAACTCCCTCCGGGCTGCGGGCTTTCAACATGAAGGTGTAGCTCCCATCGTTGATATTTCCAAAGTTGACAGATGTTTTTGTGCTCGGATGCGACCAATCCTTATCATACCCGGAGAGTTTGTACTGATATTTTACGAGGAAATTTTTGCCTGTTTCCACAGCACTAAAATCAAAGCCTACCTCATTAAAAAAATATGGCAGCCGCAGCTTCTTTGGATTTGCATTCCATTCGGTAACGCCTGAAAACGAAATCTTTTTAAACCTTTGTTGCATCGAATCGCGTTCCTGCCAGGTCAACTGCCGCCCATACGTGTTTACTTCATCCGTCACCAGCGCTGAAATTCCGCCACTGTCACGCTGCTGATGTATTCTTTGCGGATCAAGGTCGCTCCAGCAAATAGTTTCTGTGTTAATCTTTACGCTTTTTATGATCACCGTGGGAGGACGTTGATTAGCGTGGGTGTACGCATTTGGATCGAAGCGAACGAGACCCGTTTTATCAGAACCTGTGCCCACCCAAATGATGCCGCTGCGATCCTTAAACATTGCATTCTGGCCGCCATTGACATCCCTCACGGGGAAACCATATTGAGCATTGAAAATTTTTCCTGCTATCCACTGCCTTTCATTCTGCCCGGTGCCTGTTTGCAGCATTTCGCAGATGCCGAGATTGGTACCGATATATAACCTTTTATCATCTCCCTGTATCACCTGTGTAACAAAATTATCCGGCAGTCCCTCGCGGGTAGTATAAGTCCGGAACAATGTGCCCGCAGAATTTTCCACTGTTTGTTCTGTTGTTTCGGCATTTCCTGCAGCCCTGCCCGAAAGCGATGCTAAACCTTGTTGGGTGCCAAACCACATCTCATCATCCTGGTCCTGGAAGATGGTCCAAACCACATTATCAGGCAAGCCCTGGGCGGTGGTATAATTTGTAAAATGATGGCCATCAAATTTGCTGACGCCACCACCCAGGGAACCGAACCACAAATTATGTTGCCTGTCTTCTGCAATACAGAAAACAACATTGCTCACCAAGCCCTGGACGGTAGTATAGTTTGTAAATGATTTGCCGTCAAACCTGCTGACGCCACCACCGGAAGTACCAAACCACAGCATACCTTCCCGGTCTTCGTGAATGCTGAAAACATTGTTGTTTGCCAGCCCCTGCGAAGTAGTATAGTTAGTGAAAGTGGCGCCATCATATTTACTTACTCCCCCACCGGAAGTGCCGATCCAGGTATTGCCAAGGTGATCTTTTGCAACGCAGTTGACGGTGTTTGATGCCAGCCCCTCTTCCACCGTAAAGTCAACAAAATTTCGTCCGTCATATTTATTGACACCGCCACCGGAAGTGCCCAGCCACAATGCGCCCGCCGTGTCTTGTGCTATACTAAAAACAATGTTGTTCGACAAGCCCTGTGCCCTGGTGAAATTGCTGAAGATTTCCCCGGCATATTTGCTCAGGCCGCCGCCATAGGTGCTGATCCAGATATTTCCTTTCTCATCCTGCAGGATGCTCCGGACTGTGTTGTTCACGAGCCCCTGGGCCGTTGTATAGTTTATAAAATCATTCCCATGAAATTTACTGATGCCATTCATCAACGTTCCGAGCCAGAGATTACCGTGATCATCCGGCACGATGCTCGTGATTGCGTTTCTTTGAGCTGTTGGGGAGAGAAAATAATTGGAAAAATTGAGACCATCATATTTGGACAAGCCACCCCTGCCGGTGCCAAACCACATGACGCCGGCACTATCCTGAGCCACAGACCAGACTTCGCTTCCAGCCAAACCGTCTGCTTCTGAAAAATTGGAAAATACTTTCCCATCATATTTACTGGCTCCTCCGCCTAATGTGCCAAACCAAATATTACCGTCGCGATCTTCCATCATCGTCCTTACGGCATTGTGTGCTAAGCCATCCCGCGTAGATAATGTGTTGAACTTTTTTCCATCGTAAATACTTACGCCACTCTTTAAAGTGCCAAACCATATTTTTTGTTTCCTGTCTTCTATGATCGAGAAAACCACGTTATCAGCCAGGCCCTGTTGTGTGCTATAATTATTAAAGCGGACACCATCGTATTTACTCACGCCGCTGCCGTCCGTGCCAAACCAGAGATTGCCGGCATGATCTTCCATTATACACCAGATAATATTATTGGCCAGGCCCTGCTGCGTGGTATAGTTCACGAAACTTTTACCATCGTATTTACTTACGCCACCGCCGTTCGTGCCAAACCAGAGGTTGCCCTGCTTATCCATAAAGCTGCAATTCACCTGGTCCAGGGCGAGGCCATCATCCGTGGAGTACGTAGTAAAAAAACCCTTTCCCTGGGCAGGCGTTTCTGTTGGTGTTTTTGACACTGCCACCTCGGAACTTTCATTCCTATTTGATCTCCGGATCTTTTCATAAAATTGAGGTGACACTTTTTTTATTGCCGGCGGCTTCATGGATGAAAGTAAAATAACCGGGGGTTGTTTAGTTTGCGGCAAACTGTCAAGATCAATAATATCGGGCGCAGCGGGAGTTACCTGATTGTTTGGTGATGTTAAGCCGGCCCGCTCTTGCTGCCTGCAACCCGGAAGAACAGTGGAGAAAATAAACAGACTTCCTGCTACAACACAGAAGACAAAATATGCTGCCTTTTCCTGAAATGCTTTCCCTGTCATAAACGTGCTATTTCACTAAGAAGTCCTTTATTGCAACATTGAATATTTTTGGTAATGATCATCCCGCGGATGAGCAGCCTTAAATGCGGTCAAAAATTTTTGATTCCCGTATGTTTCAAGGTAAGGGTTGTGCAGGTGGCAATAGTTTAAATAAAACGATCACGCTTCGCAAATTTCACTTAAATTGTTTTATGAAATACCGATTTATTTTTATCCTGTTTTTCACGACAATTATTCATCCTTAATTTTCATTTACAAAAACTAACGATCATGTCTAAGGCAAAAGTTACTCCTGCAAAAAAAACCATTGCTACTTCAGAAAAAAAAGCTACTCCGAAAAAAGGTGTGGCTCCAAAAAAGGCACTCAAGTTGGGTGGTGTTCCTAACCAGGGAGGGCCGACAAACTTGAGGGGTGTTCCTAACCAGGGAAGATAGGTTTATATTTTTTCCTTGCGTACCGCAACAGTGGAGCTTTCCAGGCTAATCATTTTTCTTAAGTTCTTCAATCTGCTTCAGTAATAGCTCCACTGAAATGTGGGTAGGTGTTTTGTTATCTTTCACGAAGTCATTGCTGAACACAGCGTACGATTCATCAACGTAAGCCTGCCAAAAATCAATGGTCATAATGATCTCCCTGCCCCAGCTTACAGCCCGCAGTTCATGCTTGCTGTAGCCGGTGATGATCAATGCATGGCCAATCCATGACCCGGGAGCGCCATCACCTGTTAATCCTCCCGCTGGCACGGTCCATTTTTTCGATTGATAATACTGTTGCTCCGCCGAAGCAGGTAGGTTAAGACCTATATAGCAACCGCCATATAGGTAAATAGCCTGTTTGAGTTGCTTTATATCTTTGAAATCAAGCTTGGCAAAGGCCGTTATTTTGCGCCCGGCTATGCCTTGTTTTCTCCAAAATTTCAGCGCCTTGATCGCCTCAATGGGGTTGCCGATGCCGTCCTTTTCAGGGTTGTAGCCGGTAAGATCAATATATGACTGAACAACTGCCTTGATCGTGGGCCTTTTCATCTTACCGATGTTTGCGGTCCAGTTCATTATTAAATGGCCGGCGGCGGCGCAGGTGCAATTGTTGATTTTCAGATTTCCCATATGCCCCCATTTATCACGGGGTATTTTCTTTCCCCAATTGAAAGTGTCGGGGATTTTTGAAAGATCTTCCTGTGGTAGAAGATTTCCGAGGTCGAAGGTTCGCGAGTCATGTACGTAGGGAAGTCTTCCGGATTTGATTTTTATTACCGGCGGGTTTTTATTTTTTTGCTGCATGCCTTTTGTCTGGTTCCTGTTTTGTTCCTGTTGGTTTTAGAGTAGTGATCCAATAAAAATAGTTCCCGGGTCTTTATCAGACGCTAATTTTATTTGTCGACTTATGATCTTTTCAGCTATGCCTTTACTTTAAATCAGTATTCATATCACCCAATCGGTGGCGTCCGGTAAACCCTTTGTATCCGTGGTTCAGACAGGCAATTGAATAACGAACT
>JBBQSI010000038.1:0-13222 GCA_038213975.1 Chitinophagales bacterium | reverse complement strand
AACAAGAACATAAATTTTCGAAATCAAACATTTATTTCTTTCGTAAATTTAAAATGTTATTAGGTCCTCAGGCAAATCTGTCCGTGCTGAAGATGTCACACTATTAAACCACCGAATTGAATTTTTCTAAAAGAGTTCACGCCTGTTTGTTTTTTACCGCCTGTTTGCTGGCATTTGCCCAATTTGCTTTTTCTCAAATTGAGTTCGTCGAAAACAAGGGCCAGTGGAATAGGACTGTTAACTTCCGTACAAATGCAGGGACAGGTTCTTTTTTCCTACAAAATACCGGCTTTACTGTCGCTCAGAATAACCCCGACGATATTATCGCCCTAAAAAATCATACCCATGGCCAGGCTCAGACTGAGGTTGCCGTGAAGAAATTTCAGGGAAGAAAAGTGAGGGGTCATGCTTACACGGTAAAATTTCTCAATGCTACAAATCCCGAGATTTTTCCCGAGCAACCATTAAAAACTTACAATAATTACTTCATCGGAAACGACAAAACGAAGTGGGCTTCCAACTGTAAAATTTACCAGGCAATACTTTATAAAAATGTCTATCCGGGCATCGACGTGCGGTATTATACTGACGCTGGCAACAACCTTAAGTATGATTTCATTGTGCATCCCGGTGGTGATCCCGGGGCAATTGCAATGAAATATGACGGAGTTAACAAACTCGAGGTGAGAGATAAAGAACTAATCATCACGACTTCGCTTGGTGAGAATAAAGAACTTTATCCATATACCTACCAGGCCGGTGAAAACAAGAGAAACGAGCTGGATTGCAAATACGTCGTTAAAGACAATGTGGTTCGTTTCAAAATAAAGGATTACAACAAAAACGAAACACTGACTATTGACCCAACGGAAATCTTTTTCTCTTATTCCGGAAGCACTTCAGACAATTGGGGGTTTACGGCAACATATGGTGCCGACGGAAGTTTTTATGGTGGTGGTATTGCCTGGGATCCAGGCTTTCCTGCCTCTCCCGGTGCATATGATACATCGTTCGATGGGGTTTTCGATATTTCTATCATGAAACTATCTCCGGATGGGTCTAACAGGCTTTACGCAACTTATCTTGGCGGGAGCGCAGAAGATCAGCCGCACAGTCTCATCGAAGATGCACAAGGTAACCTTGTGATTGCAGGGCGTACTAGTTCAACAAACTATCCAACTACGGTAGCTACTTTTGGCACCGGTGGAGGATTTGACATCATTGTAACAAAATTGAATGCTGCAGGTAACGGGTTGATCGGCTCTGTAAAAATTGGTGGTAAAGGCGATGACGGTGTGAATATCGAAGGCGAGACCGGCATGTCAACTAATTCTCTTAAAAGAAATTATGGAGATGATTCCAGGAGCGAAGTATTGCTCGATGGTGCCGGTAATATTTATGTTGCCTCCAGTACTTCTTCCGCTGACTACCCGGTCACGAAAGTGACGGGGGCATTCCAAACACAGTTGGGCGGCAAGCAGGATGGTGTTGTCATAAAATTGAATCCAACCTGTAATGCAGTGCTTTTCAACACATACTTGGGAGGCAGCGAAAATGATGCAGCCTACGTATTGAAGATTGGGGATAACGGCAATGTGTACATCGCCGGCGGCACTGCCAGCACCGATATGAAGGGAATATCGGCTTCTGGCGTAGTGCAGCCTGGCTTCAGCGGAGGTGAATGTGACGGTTTTGTTATAGAATTAAATAACACTGGTACTTCTGTAATCCGTGGCACTTATGTTGGCACATCTTCTGCAGATCAGATCTACGGAATTGAAAAAGATAAATTCGGGTTTATTTATGTGATGGGCATCAGCGAAGGTTCCTTTCCTGTCATCAACGCCACTTATTCTAACCCGGGGTCCAAACAATTTATTGCAAAACTACCGCCTGACTTAAGTAATTATGTTTACTCAACAGTATTCGGCTCCGGCTCCGCGGCACCCAATATTTCACCTACTGCTTTCTTAGTAGACAGGTGCGAAAATGTTTATGTGAGCGGCTGGGGAGGAAAGGCAAATAAAAGTTTTACCGGTGGCAATGTTAGAGGCATGCCGGTGACGCCCAATGCCATCAAAGGAACACCCGATCAATCAGGTAGTGATTTTTATTTTTTCGTTCTTAAAAAAGATGCTGCTTCTCAATTGTACGGAACGTTTTTCGGCGAAGAAAATGGTGCGGAAACGACTACATATGGCGAACATGTAGATGGTGGTACGAGCCGGTTTGACCGGAACGGGATCATTTACCAGGCACTTTGCGCAAACTGTTTCAAAGGCGTCGCTTTTCCGGGAACTCCAGGTTCCTGGTCACCTACTAACCAGGCTACCACCGCTGGAAAGTGTAACCTGGGAATGCTGAAGATCGAGATGGATTTTACCGGCGTTCAGGCAGGTTTACGCGCCTCAATTAATGGCGTTCCGTATGACACTACAGGTTGCGTGCCTATTCTTGTAAATTTCTCCGATACCCTGCAGAAAGCTAAACGTTATTACTGGTATTTTGGTGATGGACAAGGTGATACAACATTGGTCCCGGCATCAGACCACGTTTACAATTCCGTAGGTACTTTCAGGGTGATGTTGGTAGCTATTGACAGCGCAACCTGCAATATTTCGGATACTGCCTATACGCATATCAGGGTTGGTAACAACAAGGCAAACCTTGACTTTGTTGCAAGTAAAATTCCCCCGTGTACTAACCTGAGTTATAGTTTTACAAACATCTCTACCGCCACTAAAGGCACATTTCCAGCGAACGTATTCGTTTGGGATTTCGGGGACAATACCCCGCCGGTAATTGCGAGTCTCACTCCTGCTGTCAACCATACTTTCGCCGGCCCGGGCACTTATGTTGTAAAGTTGTCCGTGTCGGATACTAACTTTTGTAATTCGCCTGTCGACACCAGTAAGAATATCCGTATTTCACCACAGGTGACAGCAGCGTTCGAAACGCCACCAGGAGGTTGTGTTCCATACGATGCTGTGTTTAATAATACTTCTCTTGGCGGGCTGGACTTCCAGTGGGATTTTGGGGACGGATTTACGTCTAACCAGGAAAGTCCAACACATTTTTACACTACAGTAGGTACCTACAGGGTGGTATTGAAAGCTTTTGATTCCAGTTCCTGTAATAAGGTAGACTCGATCGCCTTTTCACTTACAGTCAGTGCGATTCCCAACGCAACGTTTAGTTTCAACCCGGTTCCACCCCAGGAAAATACTTTTACCAATTTCGTGAACCAGTCAACCGGTGCTAACTCTTATCTCTGGGATTTCGCAGATGGTGATACAAGCACTGTTGCCAATCCGTCGCATATTTTTCCCGCTACTGGTACTTTCAATGTTTGCTTACTTGCTGCAAATAATTTCGGTTGTGTTGATACCACCTGCCAGGATGTACAGGCAATTATAAACCCATTGGTGGATGTGCCATCTGCATTTACGCCGGGCAGATTTGGAATAAACAGCCAGATAAAAGTGCAGGGCTTTGGGATAACGAAAATGCGCTGGACTATATACAACAGGTGGGGACAGAAAGTATATGAATCAGAAAATACAAAAAGTGGCTGGGACGGCACCTTTAAAGGTAAGCTACAACCTGTAGACGTTTACGCGTATACGTTAGAGGCCACTTTCATTGATGGAAAGAAGGTGCGTAAAACAGGCGACATTACTTTATTACGATGATTGACCAGTAAATTATTTTTTTTGAAAAAAATACAACTTATATCAGCGATTCTTTTGATCTCCGGCTTGTTCTATGCGGCCGAGGGGCAGGATCTGCATTTCTCTCAATTCTTTAATAATCCCCTGCTGACAAATCCGGCAAATACCGGCTTCATTCCCGACGCTGATTACCGCCTGGGAGCGTCTTATCGCAACCAGTATAGCAACATAATGTCCGTGCCTTATAAAACGCTGAGTGTTTCCGGAGACGCCCAGGTTTTCAGAAACAGGATAGAAACAGGTTGGCTGGGCCTTGGTGGAGTTATACTACGGGATGTTGCAGGCACCGGCAGCCTTACCTCCACGAAAATTTACGGATCTGTTGCTTATCATCAGATGCTTGGACTGAGCAGTCTTGTGAGTGCTGGCTTTAATGTTGGATGGGCAAATAAAAGAATTGATCAGAGCAAGCTTACATTCCCAGACCAGTTCGACGGAAAGTTCTTCGATAATACATTGCCGACTTCAGTAATGCTGGCCAATAATAACGTGAACTATTTTGACATCCAGGTAGGCATGAATTACGCCTATTTTCCCACAGACGATATTTATATAAATGCTGGTTATTCCATTCATCATGTCAACCAGGCTAAGGAGTCTTTCTTCCAGGAAGACAATACAGTAGATAATCGTATTGCTATGCGGCACATTGCTTTTTTGAATGGACTTTTTAAAGTAAATGAGAATATTATTGTAAACCCTAACATTTATTACACAACCCAGGCACGCGCCAGTGAACTGATGCTGGGTTTAAATGGCGCTTATAATCTTTCCGGCGATGGTTCGAAGCAAATCCTTGCAGGGGTATACTATCGCTATGCAGATGCCTTTGTGCCAATGGTTGGCCTTGAAATTAATAATCTCCGTTTTACCTTCACCTACGACGTTACCACTTCATCACTGCGAAATTTCAATAATTCCCTCGGAGCATCCGAATTTAACCTGATGAAAAAAGGGTTCTACAATGGATTCAACGGTGACAGAACCCAGGTCCTTTGCCCCGTCTTCTAGAGTGCTTTATAGAAGCCGTCAGTTCGAACATATTTTTCTCTGGCTGCCTGAATTCATTGGCTAACTTGCAATGCACAACTGCAAGCGTCATTTAGCTTAATTTATAATCACAATATGGCAAAGAAAATTGCAATTATCGGCGGAGGTAACTTGGGCTCAGCTATCGCGGAAGGTCTGCTTAAAAGTAAATTCTGCAAAACAACGGATATACATATTACCAAGCGAAAAGTAAGTACACTCCAGCATCTGTCAGAGATGGGCGTACATGTTTCATCAGACAATGCCGAGGCTGTGGGTAAAAGTGAAATCGTCATTCTTGCCGTGAAACCTTACCAGGTAAAAGACGTGATTAATAGCTTCGCTCACAAGCTCAACAAAAAGCACTTACTTATTTCGGTTGTTACAGGTACCCTAATCAACGATATCCAGGAAATCCTGGAACAGTCCAATGATATGGCTGTATGCCGGGCAATGCCGAATACGGCAATTGCCATCCAGCAAAGTATGACGTGTTTATCCTTTCTCAATACTGGCGATGACGAAATCGAATTTGTGAAAGAATTATTTTCTGTTTTAGGAAAGGTCGCAGTCATTGATGAAAAGTTGATGGACGCTGCCACAGTTTTAGGCGCGTGCGGCACGGCTTACGCCATGCGGTACATCAGGGCCAATATACAGGGCGGAATAGAAATAGGCTTTGATGCAACTACCGCCAGTTTGATTGCAGCCCAGACTGTAAAAGGTGCTGCAGAACTCCTGCTTCAAAAGGGTACACATCCTGAACAGGAAATTGATAAAGTGACCACGCCCAAAGGCTGTACCATCGCGGGCTTGAATGAAATGGAACATCGTGGCTTTAGTTCTTCCCTGATTAAGGGAATTGCAGTGAGCTATAATAAGATTGGTAAAGGATAAGTCCTCAGCGGATATCCGGACCTGTTAGTAGCCCTGGGGTTGCATTCATCAGGCGCATGCGATAAGCATTCATAGCCGTAATTCCCAACATTTTCAATAACTGGTAATTGGCAATTACGCCAACCACCGCGCCTATTCCCGGTATTAACTGCGCCATCTTCGCGAGGTCGATATGATCGCGGTATTCCTGCTGGAAACTTTGCCAGTCAAATGAATGGATATCTTCGGGCAGAAAACTTTTATCCTCCTCCCAGTTTTCTATTTTCCGGTAAATATTTTGCCGGTGTTTCTGGCTGCTGAAAGCCAGCTGGAAAATATAAAGCATGTACAGACGCTCCCTGAAATCTTTCACATCGAAGCCATACATGGCAGCAATATCATAGAGCAGGGTAATTTTTATGCCGAGTAATACCGGGAAATCTACAAAGCCAAGCAGGATGCCGCCTGCACCTGTAAGGCCACCCTCAACCGCTGCAGTTTTTTTGTATTTCTCTATTTTATTGTTGATCGCATGCTCCGTTTCTTGCAACGTGTCAAATTTTCGTTTTTCGCCAACAGCATAAGAAGATCCGAATAGTACGGCTCTTACCATTTGCTTTATTGCGGCGGAAATTCCTTTGTGAATCTTTGCCGGGATAAGTTTATTAATTTTTTCCTGGACAGTTTTAGAGAGTTTTCCAAAAAGCGAAGGCCTTCGTTGCATTTTCTTTTGCCACTGTGCCACTTCAAAAGAAATTTTCTTTTTATAGTAATTATCTACCTCCATAGTGTTTGCGTATATCCATTTCAGTTATAAAGTGGTTCTTACTATTTTTTTTAAGAAATTAAATTTAGTAAAGAAGTGTTTCCATATTTTATATTTTATATGGGCTGTTAGCGAATTAGTTGATAAATTTGGTGTTTTCCAATCTTTAATCTACTTATTATGAAACCAAAACTGATGCTCCTATGGGCAATGCTCTGTATTTGCATTCCCGCCTCGGTCTTTTGCCAGACCAGAACAATCAACGGAAAAGTGATGGATGCTGATGGGAATGGAATTCCCGGCGCTTCGGTAATCGTGCGTGGCACGTCTGCCGGCGTGAGTGCTGACCCTACCGGAAGTTTTTCCATTGAACTTCCATCACCTAATTCAGTGCTTATAATTTCTTCTGTGGGTTACGACACCCGGGAACTTAATCCTGGCCGTACAAATTTTCTAAATGTAAGTCTTCAAAATAACCAGAACCTTTCAGAGATTGTGGTGACAGCACTGGGTATTAAGCGTGAAAAGAAAGCGCTTGGTTATGCAGCAACGGAAGTGAAAGGCGAGGACCTCCTTGAAAGCAAACAAAATAATGTGGTGAACGCCCTGCGTGGAAAAGTTGCCGGCGTGCAGATAAACAGCGGCGGCGGTGCTCCGGGCCAGGGATCGCGTATCATTATCCGGGGTATTAAATCTTTGGCAGACAGAAATAACCAGCCACTCTTTATCATTGATGGGGTGCTTATAGACAACTCTACCTATACTGTAGACGATGCCGGTGGCATTCGCGGGCTGTCTAACCGTGCATCCGACATCAATCCTGATGACATTGAGAGTATTTCTGTACTGAGAGGCGGTGCGGCTACTGCATTATATGGACAGGCAGGTTCTAACGGAGTAGTTGTGATCAATACAAAGTCAGCAAAAGCCGGGAAGATACGCATCAGCCTTTCCAATACATATGGTATCGACGAAGTGAATAAATTCCCCGATGTACAGACAAAATATTCCCAGGGATTTGGAGGCGTTTATGATTCGGCAATTTTTTGGCCAAGTTGGGGACCTTCAGTCGCTGAGGCAAAAGCCCTCGATCCCACGCATCCGGATGAAATCTATAATCATTATGCGCAAGGCTATCAGCAGGGAAATCAGTCCAAAACAAGCCTGTCACTTTCCGGCGGTACAGAGAATGCGCTCCTAAGCTCGTCGTTGTCATATTTCAAACAGAATGGCGTGCTACCAAATTCTGATTATAAGAATATTTCCGCACGTTTGTCAGGACAATTTAAGTTCAGTCCGAAATTCAAATTTGTACCTTCTATTTATTTCATCAACTCCGGTGGACTTCGGGTGAATGCAGAACGTTTCAACGAGAGCCTGACTTACTGGTCGCCACGCTGGAATGTACAAGACTATATAAAGCCAGATGGTACTATGAAGACTTACGGAAATAACAACCCCGTTTATGGTACTTACAGCAACCGCTTCAAAGACGATGTGAACAGGGTGATAGGCAACGTAGCCCTTACATATTCTCCTGCTGACTGGTTTGATATTGATTATAAATTCGGCATGGATTATTATGCAGATTTCCGCCGGCATACCGGCCCCGGCCCTAAGGGTGTAGCCGGTGAGATTCCTTACGAGGATAACGGCCTTGGGTTCGTAAATGAATATCGCCTGAGTAACCGTATTCTGAATTCGATCGTGATGCTAACATTCCATAAAGATTTTGGAAAACTGAGCACCACGCTACGTGGCGGTAATGAATCAAGAGAGATTAAATATTCCAGGCTTACTGCCACGGGGTCGGAGCTTGATGTGCCCGATCTTCTTTCACTGAACAATGCAAAGGTCAGGGGATCTAACACTTACGAGCAGATTTATCGCATTGTAAGCGCATATGGCAACCTAACGCTCGGTTGGGACAATTTCCTCTTTGTTGATGCAACTGCAAGGAATGAGTGGACTTCAACTTTACAAGCGCCGAATAACTCCTTCTTCTATCCGTCGGTGAGTTTGTCCTACGTTTTTTCAGATCATTTCAAAGTTCCTTCATGGATTAGCTTCGGCAAACTCAGGGCTTCACTCGCAGCGGTTGGTAAGGATACCGATCCATATCAAACCAATGTTTACTATGGCTCTAATGTCATCGCTTCCTCCAGCCAGGTAACGTGGACCAGGAATGATGCTAAAGGGATTGAAACTTTGAAGCCAGAGCGTACCACTACTTTCGAAGCCGGTACAGAACTTAAGTTTTTCAACAACAGGATAGGGCTGGACTTTACCTGGTATAAGTTGAACAGCCGTGATCAGATTCTCCCGGTAAGTGTTTCTCCGACAACAGGATTCACAAGCTTTATCATTAATGCCGGCGAAATTGAAAATAAAGGCATTGAGATAAGCCTCAATGCAAACCCTGTGCGTTCCAAAAACTTCCGGTGGGATTTTTCACTCAATTTTTCCGCTAACGAAAATCGCGTTGTTTCACTTAACGAGCAGCTACAAGAAATTGTAAAAGGCTCACAATTCGGTTACGGCGGTTCATCTGTGACTGTGAAATATGTACCCGGTTACGCCGTAGGAAATTTATATGGTACCGCTTATCAACGCTACTATGGATCAAAACCTGATGACGGCATAGGTGTGGCCGACAACTTGCCAATTGTAATAGGAGCAAATGGATTTCCGGTAAGGGATGCCAAGCAACGACTGCTTGGAAACTCTCAGCCCGATTGGATAGGTGGAATCACAAACACCCTGAGCTATAAAAATTTCAGCCTTGCATTCCTGGTGGAAACACAACAAGGGCTCTCGCGCTACAACCAATTAGGAAATTTCATGTCAGCTTTTGGAATAGCAAAATATACAGAGAACAGGAACGATCTTCTCGCTTTTGATGGAGTACTTGCCGATGGGTCTGCGAATACTAAGCAGGTTTGGTTAGGCCAGGGCACCGGTCCTGACGGCGTCAATTATGGATCAGCCGGATACTACCGAAATGTGTACCGCACCATTTCAGAAAATTTTATTGAAGATGCTTCGTGGATACGTCTTCGTTATGTAAATCTGAGCTTTAATTTGCCGGAGTCAATTCTTGGAAATGGTTTGATCAAAGGAGCTACAGTTAGCTTTACAGGTAATAATCTGCTGCTGTTTACCGATTTCTCCGGGTTCGATCCGGAGAGCAGCAGCACAAGTGCTTCCAGCAATATCGATGGTTTCGCCGGCTTCACATACCCGGCGCTTAGAAGTTACCTGCTTAGCTTAAATATTAATTTTTAAATCTAACAACCATGAAAATATTAACCAGATCGATGCTACTCTTTTCTATCGCAATTGCGGCAGGATCTTGTAAAAAGTATCTTGATGTGAACCAGAATCCGAATGCGGCAACCAAGCCGCCTATCAATGGTCTGCTTGTAAATACAACACAGCAGACGGGCTTGAATGTTTACCGGGTTTCCAATATCACATCGTACTACGTGCAATACCTTGCAAACGTGAGCGCTGGTGGGGCTACAGACACCTACGAGCCCATTGATGCGAGCGGTACCTGGACGAACCTTTACGCGAACATGACAGATATTTATGATATGCAACAGCTTGCAGCGGAGCAAGGAGCTTCCAACTACCAGGGAGTGGCTAAAGTTTTGATGGCAATGAATCTTCAGCTTGTACATAGCCTGTGGGGCGCCGCTCCATTTTCTGATGCATTTACAGGAAATACGCTTACGCCCACGTATGATGACGCACAAACGATTTTTCAAACATGCCTGTCCTTGTTGGATGAGGGAATTGCGTTTTTAAGCAATCCAGATCCCGGAATAGACATTTCAAAATCTGACGACCTGATACACCAGGGAGATGCTGATGCCTGGATAAAAACGGCGCATGCTCTCAAGGCAAGGTTGCTCAACCAGTTAAGTAAAACCAGCAGTTATGATCCTGGAGCCATCTTAGCCGAAGTGGCAGCCGCTTACTCAAGCGCTGGTGATGATGCTTATATCACAACATTTAACGTTAGAAATCCCTGGAACCAGGCAGCACTGAATAATTCTCAACTATTGTTGGATGGCTGGTTGTCCACCACCTATGTCAATGCGATGAATGGTAATACATTTGGAGTATTTGACCCAAGACTGCCGTATACTGCGAGCCTCACCAAGTTTGGTGATTATCGTGGTACCAGGAATGGCGGAGATCGGGTGGGCTCTGGTATTGACATGGAAGAATCATATGTAAGTCTCGACGGGTACTATTCGAGTGAGAATTCTCCACTGTACATTATCAATTATGAAGAAATGAAATTTATAGAAGCTGAAGCCGCCCTACGTGATGGTCAGACGACAGTTGCATATGATGCTTACCTGGAGGGTATTACCGCAAACATGAATAAACTAGGCGTTTCGGCCAGCGAAAGGGATACGTATATCAGCAACCCGACAGTATCAGTCGGCGAAGCAAATCTGACGCTCGCCTTGATTTTTAAGCAAAAATATAAGGCACTGTTTCTTATGCCCGTCACCTGGGATGATGCCAGGCGGTTTGACTATGGTTATGACGATTTCACTCTTCCATTGAATGTGGCAACGTCCACTTACGTGAGAAGACTCGTTTACCCGACTGTCGAGACTTCAAGAAATAGCGGGAATGTACCTACGGTAACTGACGTAACGCAGAAGCTTTGGTGGGATCAATAGTTCCGGAAAAAATATAAATAAAAAAAGCCGCCCGGGTTGCCCGGCGGCCTTTTTTTAATTTGCACATCATTAAATTAATATCAGCGCATCGTCTTTCAAGATTGGGCCGGATATGGCTGCATCCTTCAGTATTTGCTGTTCGTGTAAACGCTGAAGTTGCTTTTTCAATTCTACTTTGCTTTTTTCAATTTCAATTTTTGCTTCCTTCATCGCTTTCCGAACCCTTTCTGTATTCATAGCCTTCGCCTTTTCCCTGGATCTTCTAACCTTTTTTTTGTTTAGCTCTTTCTTCATTTTCTTTAAGTCTTTCTCTATCTGGATTTTTACTTTTTTATCATCAATACTTTTGAGCGATGCCTTAATTTCTTTGTTCATTTTGTCCCAATCTGTTTCATTAATCGAAATATTGATCTCGGCATTAATCTTATCCCAGTCAATTTTTTGGAGTGACTCTTCTACCTCGCGACCAATCTGCTCAAAATCAATTTTTGCAATTGCCCGTTCTACTTCTGCCATTATTTTGCCAAGATCTATGTTGATATTTATATTCTTGTCAGGCACCGTGTCTTTTACCTGTATGGGGAGCTGGAGTTTTTGAGGCGCCCGTTCCGGCATCCTGAATGCCAGGCACGCGAATGCCACAGTGATTAAAAAAACCGGGATAATTTGAGTGCGGGAAAATTTGATCGTTTTCATAAAACAATTTTTTAATTACGAATAATGTCGTAGATCAAAAATACGATTAGTTTCGTAATCAGCAAATATTCCCAATATTTTTTTAAAAAAAAGTGCGGAAGGTAAACTGTAAAAGAAATATCCGATTTTTAGCTATCGGTTTCGCATTGAAACATATTCACTGCTCACCACAAAATTTACCTTATGAAAAAGCTTGTCGCAGTAATTTTTCTTTTATCGTCTCTTTCACTTGTCGCTCAGGATCACCGGGATGAAAATGACAGGAAAGGCACCTTTCAGAAAGAAAGGTTGTTTTCCGGCGGAAGTGTAAATGTTGGTTTTTCCAACAGGCAGACAGTGCTGGGAATCTCTCCCCAATTGGGCTATAGCGTTACCGATTGGCTTGACGCTGGTGTCGCCGTGAATTTTACTTACTCTTCAGTGCGGGAATTCAATAATGTTGGCAAGCTCAGGCAGACCGTTTACGGCCCGGGAGCCTTTGTTCGCATTTTCCCGGTGAATTTCCTCTTCGCGAGTGCACAGTATGAATACAATTTTTTGAAAGTAAAATACATTCCGTCCCCTGGCAGTTCTTCAACGGCTGACACATATAATACTAATGCCCCCAGCTTCCTGGTGGGAGGGGGCTATGCAGGCGGACGTCAAAAGGGTAATAATACTTACTACTTTTTCTCAGTTAGCTGGGACATTATGCAGGATCCCAATTCGCCTTATATAGATGGTTTCGGGAGAAGTAATCCGGTAATTCGCGCAGGTTACAACATCGGTCTTTTCCAGGGGAAATCCCAGCGAAGGTATTAGTCGTAAAACCTAACGTATAAGCGTAACCGTTCCTTTCTGAAATATTTTTTTCCCCTGGTAATCTTCGCCTTCAACAATCCATACATACAATTGTGAGTCTTGTGGATTTCCCTTATAAGTGCCGTCCCATCCGTGGCTGGCTCGTTTAGATGAATAGACCAATATTCCCCTTCGATCATATATTCTAAAGTAGCTGATTGATTTCATCCCGATGGCTACCGGCCGGAAAACATCATTTAAACCATCCCCGTTTGGCGTGAATGCATTTGGAATGTAAAGACCTGCATCCACTTTATATACGATCACATCAATCGTGTCAGTATCCGTACAGCCCGCAGCACTGAGCGCTGTCAAAACGTATTGTTGATTGTCCTGCAATATCGCAATGGGTGCTGCTGCATTTGGATCATTTAATCCAAATGCAGGAAACCAGGTGAGCGTTTCAGCGCCAGCGCCGGACAATTGCAACGGCTGATTTTGCACGACGATTGTATCGCGTGGGCCGGCATCTGCTATCACCTCCTCCACATTTATCAAAACAATTGCAAAAGCAGGCTTGGGGCAACCCAGTACATCACTCACCGCAACAGTGTACCTGATACTCTGCTGCGGAGTGGCTA
>JBBQSI010000037.1:0-13430 GCA_038213975.1 Chitinophagales bacterium | reverse complement strand
TTGAGTATGCTTATTTTAAAAGTAGCTGGTTTTAGACAGGCTATTTTTGATAGGGCGGCTAAGGTAATGTTGTATTTTCTATTTAAAGAAATTGTTAACTGACTAAACTTATGCCTACCAGGTTCACAAAATTTTCCACCGATTTCACGGGGTTATTCACAACAAAACTTTTCTTTATCACAAATTAAAATATTTTCTACGCCTGGAAATTTTGTAATTCACAATTGCATGTGAAGAAAACTTTCGGAATTTTTTCCAATACTTTCAGGAAGATTTGTTACGCAAATAATTAAAAAATCAGATGTGATTCTCCTGCAATTTTATGGATATGAAATCGGGAACTGCCAGCGAAAAACCTTTTAGTGTTTGTCAAACGGGTCGTGCCGATGTATCACCCAATTTATTGAAAAATGGTGATCGCTCTGTTCTTCTTAATTTTGATCCCTCACGCAAAAATCTTTTCTTCCTGCATGAAAATTAGCTACCGCTGGGTAAAAGAATTTCTACCGAAGGCAAATCAAAACCTGGATATTATCAGCACACCTGCCAAAATGGGCGAGATACTCACTGCTGTTGGACTGGAGGTGGAAGGCATTCACCACTATGAAGAGGTAATTGACAATTTGAATGGTTTGGTTGTTGGAGAAATAATTTCATGCGTAAAACATCCCGATGCAGATAAGCTCCAGGTTACCCTGGTGAACATAGGTGAAGACGAACTTCAACAAATTGTTTGCGGAGCGCCGAACGTTGCTAAAGGGCAAAAAGTGATTGTTGCATTGCCCGGAAGCACCATTTATTCCGTCAGCGGAGAAACGTTGAAAATGAAAGAAACGAAGATCAGGGGCGAAAAGAGCAGCGGCATGATCTGCGCTGAGGATGAGATAGGCATCGGTGCGAATCATGACGGAATCGTAGTGCTGCCTGACAACCTGGAACCAGGCAGCAAAGTTGCCGATTATTTTTATTTATATGAGGACTATGTGTTTGATATAGGGCTAACGCCAAATCGCATGAGCGCCATGAGTCACAGGGGGGTAGCCAGGGATATATGCGCCTTTTTAAGTAATCAATTGCATACGAGAATTTTACTTGAAGATTCACCGGTTAGGAAGATTGCTTCGGCATCTTCGGAAACTGCTGCTATTGAGGTAAAGGTAATCGACGTTGAGGCATGTCACCGGTATGCAGGCATCTCGATCACAGGCCTCAAGGTGGAGCCATCTCCAAAATGGATGCAGGATAAGTTAAAAGCGGTAGGCGTGAGGCCGATTAATAATATTGTAGATATCACTAACTATATTCTCCAGGAAACCGGTCAGCCGCTACATGCTTTTGACTTAGATAAAATTGAACGTCAGGAGATTCACGTTCGCTTTCTTCCGCAGAATACACCCTTCATTACCCTGGATGAAAAGGAGCGGAAGCTCAACGCTACAGATCTTATGATTTGTGATGGAAATGATCAACCGATGTGTATCGGAGGCGTTTTTGGAGGAGCGACAAGCGGGGTAACGCCGGCTACAAAAAGTATCTTTCTGGAAAGTGCATGGTTTCACCCGTCTTTCATCAGGCGGACATCGCTTGCCCACAACCTGCGTACTGATGCGGCGTCACATTTTGAAAAAGGCGTTGATATCGGAAAATGTGTTGAGGTATTGCAAAAAGCGGCGGCGCTCATAGTTGAAATTACCGGTGGAGAAATTGCTTCTTCTATCGTAGATATTTATCCTTTTCCGCATCATCCAATGGAGATTAAAACTGCGCATGCTTTCATTGAAAAATTGAGTGGAAAAAAGTATCCCTTTGGAAATATCAGAGCGATTTTGGAGAGTTTAGAATTTCAAGTGACAGAAAATAACGAAGAATACATCACCGTGCGGCCTCCCTTGTCCAGCCCTGATATACAATTACCAGCTGATATTGTAGAGGAGATCATGCGTATCGACGGGCTGGATAATATACCAATGCCTCAATCGTCAGTCATCGCATTTTCTGAAAATCAGGACACAGAAGATGGATTCCGGAAAAAAATTGCTGGCTGGCTGACCGGACAAGGTTTTTCGGAAATTTTCACTAATTCAATTACAAAAAGTAGCTATTATGGGGCAGGGAACTTTCCTGTAGTAAAAATCCTGAATAGTATCAACGTCGAATTAGACATCATGCGGCCGGCCATGCTTTACAGCGGTCTCGAAAGTGTTGCCTACAATTTGAATCGAAAAAATAGCGATCTCCTGTTTTTTGAGTTTGGAAAAATCTATCATGTTTCGAAAAATGGTATTAGTGAAAATAAAAAGTTGGCGCTTTATTTTACCGGTGACGTCCTGGCACATGGATGGAACAGGCGGGCGACGGGTTCAAGTATCTACTATGCAAAAGGGATTTGTACCGCGATAGCAAGCCTTGCCGGTTTGTATGACGGTGTATTTAATTTGGTGGAAAACCCTGACTTTACTGAATACTTTACATTGTCTTCAAGCAACATCCCGGTGGCTAAAGGAGGAAAGTTGTCCGCAGGCGTTTTGCAGAAATTCTCAATCAGGCAACCAGTATACTTTGTTTCTTTTGATTGGGGAAAATTGAACCAATTAGCTTACGGAAATAAGATATCATTTAGCGGGATACCCAGATTCCCCATGGTAAAACGCGACCTGTCTGTACTGGTAGAAAAATCTGCCTCTTTTGAATCGTTGGAAAAAACTATCAACGAATTAGGAGTAAAAAAACTGGTATCATTTGAACTCTTCGATTTATTTGAAAGTGCTAAGATCGGCGCCGGTAAAAAGTCATTCGCCATCAATTTTACGTTTTCCGATCCTTCTAAAACACTTACGGACGAAGAGATAGATAAAATGATGAAGAAAATAATGGCCGCCCTTTCTGCTCAAAATAATGCAGAAATCAGAATGCAACCCCATGAAACAGCCTGAGGATCAATTACGGGAGATTTACAATAAGCTCAAACAACTCGTGAAAAAAGTGGAAGGGCTGGAGAAAAGTAATGCAACGCTGGCCGCACAGTTAGGCAGCGCAAACGCTGCATTAGCAGAAAAGAAAAACCGCCTTGGTATACTTGAAACCGAGCTGGGCATTCTAAAATCGTCAGCCGGTACCCTGCAGGGTGAAGCTAAAGTAGCCTTTGAAAAACAAATTAATAATTACATCAAAACCATTGATCACTGCATGACCTTGCTTAAGAAATAACATGGCGAATCTTATCCCGCTCAATATCTTAATCGGCGATCGCACGTATCGCATCAAAGTGTTGCCGGAGAACGAGGCAGTTGTTCGGGGCACCTTAAAAATTATTAACGAGAAAATACTGGAATTCAAAACCCAGTATGCGGGAAAAGACATGCAGGATTATATTTCTATGGTACTGATCTGGTATGCTACGCAGCCAGCGAAGTCAGTGGAAACTGCAAAATCGGATAGCGACCTACAGGAGTTTCTCGCTAAAATCGAAAATACGATTGATCAAATGTTGTAAATGGTTTACGACAAGCAGCTTTAGGTTAAACCCCCTTCGTTGTATGCCTCTTTTTTCGAGGCTTTTTTATCTAACTTCGCCCATTATATTTCTTGGTTATCATTAGCCTTATCAGAGGAGTACAGATTATGAACCGAATTAAATTATTAAAAAATCATGGAATCATATCTTCCAATTATCATTGGAGCTATAGCATTAGCCGTAGGAGTCATCCTGGGGAAATTTATTTTTGCAAAAAATACAAGAATACAAACTGAAACCGCCGAAAAGGAAGCTAAAAAGATTATCTCCGATGCACAATTGCAGGCAGAGGCAGCAAAAAAGGAAAAGCAACTAGAAGCAAAAGAGCACTTTGTTCATCTTAAATCTGAGCACGAAAAAGAAGCGCATCAGCGCAATCAGCGGCTGACGGATGCGGAAAATCGAATAAAACAAAAAGAACAGTCTGCCAACCAAAAAGATCAGAATGTACAGCGGCAGATAAAAGATAATGAAGCAATCAAGGAAAACCTCAATCGCCAGATTGAAGTGATCAGCATCAAACGTACTGAACTGGAGAAACACCAGGAAGAGCATATCCGCCGTTTAGAAAAAGTTTCAGGCCTTACAGCCGAAGAAGCAAAAGCGCAACTTGTGGAAACTTTACGCCAGGAAGCGAATTCCCAGGCACTTTCCATTCAACAGGAAATATTAGATGACGCAAAGCAGAAAGCGAATAAGGAGGCAAGGAAAATTATCATACAAACTATTCAACGAACCGCTTCGGAACAGGCGATTGAAAACGCAATCACAGTTTTCAATCTGGAAAGTGACGAGATAAAAGGCTCAATCATTGGAAGGGAAGGCAGAAATATCAGGGCCATCGAAGCTGCCACCGGCGTCGACCTCATTGTGGATGACACTCCAGAAGCCATTATTCTTTCTTCTTTTGACCCACTGCGCCGCGAGATAGCAAGGTTATCACTCCAGCGCCTGGTAACTGATGGCCGTATTCATCCTGCCAGAATAGAAGAGGTTGTTGAAAAAACACGTAAGCAACTGGAAGAGCAGATCATGGAGATTGGCGAGCGCACGATCATTGAGTTGGGTATCCACGGTTTACACAAAGAGCTTGTAAGAATTGTCGGGAAAATGCGCTTCCGCTCATCTTATGGTCAGAATCTATTGATGCACAGTCGTGAGGTAGCCAATCTTTGTGGCATCATGGCGGCAGAGTTAGGCATGAATCCAAAGCTTGCTAAAAGAGCCGGCCTCCTTCATGATATTGGTAAAGTGCCGGACGACGAAACAGAATTAAGCCATGCCCAGCTGGGGATGAAACTGGCGGAAAAATATGGTGAAAATCCTGCAGTATGTAATGCAATAGGCGCACACCATGATGAGGTAGAAATGAAATATGTAATTTCACCGGTTGTGCAGGCGTGCGACTCTATGAGTGGTGCACGTCCGGGTGCCCGCAGGGAGATCATGCAGCAATACCTGCAGCGTATAAAAGATCTTGAAAACCTGGCACTTGCCTACCAAGGTGTGGAAAAAGCTTATGCCATCCAGGCTGGCCGGGAACTGCGTGTGATTGTGGAAGCTGAGAAAGTGACGGACAATGAAAGTGATAAGTTGAGTTTTGAAATTGCTCAAAAGATCCAGACTGAAATGATCTATCCGGGCCAGATAAAAGTGACCGTCATCAGGGAGAAAAGAGCTGTAAACGTTGCCCGGTAGAGCTTCGGGCACGTGAGCTGGGACTTTTCGAGAGGTTCAGTTGCAGAAGAATAAATTTTTTCACTTACCTTCGCAATCCTAAAAAATACAGCTATGAATGCGGTTACATATGTTCACGAGCAACTAACCTCCGGTAAAGATTTTCCTAAATTCAAAGCCGGCGATAATATCACCGTCAATTACAAGATCATTGAAGGTAGCAAAGAGCGTATCCAGAGCTTCAAGGGCGACGTCATCAAAAGGCAGGGCGAAGGTGGTACTGCTACCTTTACTGTTCGTAAGATGAGCAACGGCGTTGGTGTTGAAAGACTCTTCCCTTTTTTTTCTCCTAATATTGAAAGTATCAAGCTACATAAAGTAGGTAAAGTACGCAGAAGCAAACTTTACTTTTTACGTGACAGGAGTGGTAAAAGCGCAAGGATCAAGGAAAAAAGACTTCGCTAATCTTAAATTTGCGTTTTACCCGTAATTGTCTTGCAAAGCTGGCTTTTGTTGTCTATAATTGTTGCTGATAAAATCAGGCTTATAGACAACACTTTACTTTACCAACTTTACCCTGTATGAAAAAGACAGTTGTCATTTTGCTTGTTCTCTCTGTAATTTTTGCCTCTTGTTCGAGAAGTATTACTCCTTACGAAGCTGCCAATGGCAAGGCTAAATGTGGCCGGTTTGTACATTGATTTGTTAACTTTTCTTCTCACGGTTTTTAACTTGCTGCTAATTAAATATCAGTATCTTTGAGCACTAATTAAACGTATTATGATGCTTAGCTTCACAAACCCGGGATTACTGCTATCGATGCCCGGAGGTTCCGAATGGATACTTATTCTGCTGGTTGTGCTACTATTTTTTGGAGGTAAAAAAATCCCTGATCTGATGCGTGGAATCGGCAGAGGTGTCAGGGAGTTTAATGACGCTAAAGAAAGCGTAAAGAATGAAATTGATGCCGGTATGAAAGATAAAGATAAGTCAGTGCCGCCACGGGAAACTGTCAGGGAAGAAGTAGTTAGGGAAGAAACTATCCGGCAGACTGAACTCCCGAAGTAATTCAAAAAAAATTTTATCAAGTGCCCAGGCGAATCTTTTTTCACCTGGGCCTTTGTTTTAAATTGCTTTCCTTGTTTTCATTTTCAAATATCTCATCTTATCATAGCGAATTACAAGCTGCATCCTTTACATGTGTTGAAGCCGTCGAGTTTTATTTAGAGAATATAAGGAAACAACAACACTTGAATGCATTCGTGCATGTGTTTGAAGCCGAAAGTTTAGAGCGAGCGCAACAGCTCGATTGCAGGCGTGGGAACAAAGAAGCAACTGGAAGACTTCACGGAGTAGTGATTGCAATAAAGGATGTCATTTGTTACAAGGATCATACGGTTACTGCTGCATCTGGAATATTAAAAGGCTTTAAATCGCTTTTTAACGCAACTGTGGTGCAGCGGCTATTGGACGAAGATGCCATTATCATAGGAATCTGCAATTGCGATGAATTTGCAATGGGCAGTACCAATGAAAACTCCGTGTATGGTGCAACAAAAAATGCGCTGAATGAAACCAAAGTTCCTGGCGGATCATCAGGCGGTTCAGCCGTAGCTGTACAGGCCGGGATGTGCATGGTTAGCCTCGGAAGTGATACAGGCGGCTCCGTTCGCCAACCTGCAGATTTTTGCGGTATTATCGGCCTCAAGCCTTCTTACGGAACTATCTCCCGGCATGGTTTGATTGCCTATGCTTCATCATTCGATCAAATCGGCATTTTTGGAAAGAATGTTGATGATCTGCGTCATATCCTCTCTGTTATCAATGGCATGGATGATCATGATAGTACAGTGGCACAATTTCCTGCGAGAGTATTTCCGTCTTCTCCCGCAAAAAAAACGATAAGATTTGCCAGTTTTCAAAATGCTATAGGGCATTCCAGCCTCGATCCTGAAATTGCGGAGGGTATTAAAGACATCGCAAAAAAGCTGGTGCAGGCCGGGCACAAATTAAATAATATCGACTTCGGGCTGATAGATTTCATAGTACCAACCTATTATATTTTAAGTACTGCAGAAGCCTCAAGTAATCTTTCCCGCTACGACGGTGTGCGCTACGGATATAGGAGTACATCAGGAAATAAGGACCTCGCCACTTTTTACAAAAAGTCACGAAGCGAAGGATTTGGCAAGGAGGTTAAACGCAGGATCATGTTGGGTACATTCGTATTAAGTGAAGGTTACTACGACGCTTATTTTACAAAAGCCCAACAAGTGAGAAATATTTTGAAACAGCAAACGGAAAAAATCTTCTCGGCCAATGATATCATCATAATGCCAACGGTTCCGACCACGGCTTTTACACAAGGTGCAGCTGCCGGCGACCCGGTCTCGATTTATCTTGCTGACATTTACACCGTCTATGCCAACCTAACTGGTATACCAGCCATCTCCGTTCCTCTTTTCAAACATTCCAACGGGATGCCCTTCGGCTTACAATTATTAAGTAAAAGGTTTGACGAAGCTATACTACTGGATTGTGCAACCATGTTGATGCAGAATTACTCCTCTAATTAATGTTGTTTTCAAAAAATATTGCCAGGTATGTCTGTCTTTTCTTTATCGCTTGTTTCTATTATATAGCTGCATCTGGCCAGGAGAGTGGTAAAAAGAATTCCAGCGAAAAGATAGGCGTTCAAACTGAATTGCTCATAACGGATACATTGAAGGATGAAAAAATTGAAGAGGTAATTCATGCAGAAAAGCCGCCTGTGAGGCAGGATGTGGAGCACGTCAGTGAAGTCACCAAATATGGATTCAAAGACCTTTTCAACAATTATGTTTACAATCCATCCATGCCTTACTCCACACAAGTAAATCCATCTGCCGAACAATATATGCAGGATTATCTGAAGGCACATGGTCGATTTCTGAAAAACTTGAAGGTGACATCTATGTCTTATTTTAATTATATAGATGGCATTCTTTCTCAGTATGGCTTACCCAAAGAGTTGAAATATCTTGCTGTTATCGAAAGTAACCTGAAGTCCACAGCCCTCTCAGTAAAAGGAGCAAGAGGCCCCTGGCAATTCATGCCTTACACAGCGAGGGATTTTGGCCTGCAGGTAAATCAATACGCCGACGACCGGATTGATTATTATAAAAGCACTAATGCGGCAGCAAAATATTTACTGAGTTTATATAAAAGTCTCAAGGACTGGTTACTGGTCATTGCCGCCTATAACGGGGGGCCGGGGCGTGTATACAGTGCCATCAAGCAAAGCGGAAGCCGTAATTTTTGGAACCTTCAATATTATCTTCCGGAAGAGTCAAGGAATCACGTAAAGAAATTTATCGCGACGCACTATATCATGGAATCGGATAATCCTGTAGATGTCGGCGTGCAACAGGGTTTATCGAACATCAGTGTGAAAGAAGATTCGCTGGCCGCGAACGAGATGGTTTCCGGGAGGTACAAAGCTGAAATAATTTCAAGAAATATCGAAATGGAGCCGGCAGACTTCAGCCGCTATAATCCGGGTTTTAATAATATCCTTGCGACAGGCTCTACATACAATTTGCGCCTACCACCTGAAAAAATGGAGCTATTCAAACAACAGCGCCAGAGGATTTTAAAAGAGTGCATCGATAATTTATTGGGTGAGTTGAACTGATAATGACTGGATCAGGTTTTCACTGCCTGGAGGGCCTTGAGCATTGGTTCAAGTTTTAGCAGACACTCATCATATTCTTCCTGGGGGTCACTCGCGGATGTAATAGCTGACCCTACCATAATGGAAACATATTGCCGCAATAGGTTATACTGGATACTCCTGATGACCACGTTAAAATCAAAATCTCCGGCAGGATTGAAATAACCAATGGTGCCGGAAAAAAGTCCCCGCTTTGCTGACTCATAATTTTCAATCAACTCCATCACTCTTTTTTTTGGCGCACCCGTCATGGATCCCATGGGAAATGTTGCACGTATGATCTCGTCTATTCCCACATTGTCACCCAGTATCCCACTGATGGTGGAGATCATCTGATGGACTTGCGGAAAAGAATAAACAAATAAAAATTCATCGACCTGAACCGAACCTTCACGGCAAACCTTGCTCAGATCATTCCTGACGAGGTCTACAATCATTATATTTTCTGCACGCTCTTTTTTACTCGCAAACAGTTTTGCTTTTATGGCATTGTCCTCTTCCCGGCTGGTAGCGATTCTCCTCGCTGTACCTTTTATCGGCTGACAGCATATTTTATTTCCGGTTTTTTTTAAAAACCTTTCCGGGCTGGCACATAGTAAATATTTTTCTTCAATTTTATAAAATGCCGAAAATGGATTAGGAGATACATTACTTAGGCGCCGGTATACCTCAAGCGGATTGAGTAATACACCGTTAGCAAAAAATTCCTGGCAAAAATTTATTTCATAACAATCACCACGTGCAATATGTGTTTTTAGTTTATTAACTGTTTCGAGATAGGTTGTTTCGGTCAAACTATTTTGGAAAGCAACTTCGTGTGGCGCTGCGGGGATTGTGTCTGCAACTGCATTTATTTCTTTCCAAACTACCGACGGACTTCTTTTAATACTACCCAAAGTAATTTTGTCTTGTTCCAGCAGAATTACAGTCTCAGGTATGAAAAAGTAAAGATCAGGAAACCCAATCGCATCCGGGTTTTCAGAAGAAAGAGTTTCAATTTCGTTCTTGAGATCGTAGGCAAGGTGGCCAAAAAGCCAATCACCCGCCTGTTCCTGAAACGCAGCTAATTCTAATAGTTTTGTATTGCTTGCCACCGGAGGAGAAATATACGCATGTATGCCCATGCCTGCCAGGCATTCGTAAGACTTTTTAAAATTATATTGGTGATTATCTAAAAAACAAAAAGTGCTAAACCCGTTACCGACGTTTAGCACCTGCAATTTTGTTTTCTCAAAATCTGTTATCGCGAAAGTGGCAAAAGATCTTTTCAAACTACAGTTGTATCAGCGATTTCATTCGGACGAATTAAAAATCGTCAACGTCATCAAAATCATCATCGCTGTCATTGTCATTCAAAAGATCAAGGTCTTTCAAATCATCATCTACTTCAAAGTCATCGTCGGCCTTGCTCTTTTTGCCGGCTGGCTTTTTTGTCTTAGACTTTGGGATGTCGAACTCTTCAAAGTCCGGATCAAAATCGTCATCATCAGATTTTTCCCAATCATCTTCCACATCTTCAGCGTCGTCATCGTCATCATCTTCCTCACTCTTTTTTTTCGTACCCTTTGCTGCAGTTACCTTTTTTGTTTTGGGAGCTACCAAATCATCTTCTAAGAGTTGTGCATCCTCATCTTCAACTTCTGTACCGGCTGAAGAAAGGGTGGACTTCGCGGCAACTTTAGCGGAGGCAGCAGCCGGAGATTTAATGGAGGTGTTTTTTCCCGTTTCAGGTTTTGCTTTCATAATTCTTTAGGATTAGAAGTGTAAAATTCATTGAGCGTTTGAAAGGTCAAATTTTAATAAACTTTTTGGAATAACAAAATCAGTTATGGTGAATTCATTTCTAACTCAGCCTGCGGTTACCAACTGATCGCTGCCAGGCCCGTTTGAGATGTACGATACCGGTACGCCAAGATAATCATCTATGTGTTCTATATAGCTGCGCATATTCTTAGGCAGCTTTGAAAATTTTTTGATTTTCGTTATATCAGTTTTCCAGCCAGGAAAGGTTTTATAAACGGGCGCCAAATCCATTCCATGCATTTGAAAGGGCACCTGTCGCGTTTTTTTTCCATCATAATTATAACTTTCGCAGATTTTCAATTCATCGAGGGTATCCAGTACATCAGCTTTTGTCATTACAAGCCTGGTAACTCCATTCAGCATGCAGGCGTATTGCAGGGCGACAAGGTCAATCCAACCGCATCTTCTCGGTCGCCCGGTGGTGCTGCCGAACTCGTTGCCCAATTTTCTCAGTTCATCGCCGGCTTCATCGAACAGCTCGGTTGGGAAGGGGCCGCTGCCTACCCTTGTGCAATATGCTTTAGTAATTCCAAATACGTCTTTGATTTTTTGCGGGGCAATGCCAAGCCCGTTCACCACGCCGGCCGAGGTGGTATTGGAGGAAGTGACAAAGGGGAAAGTTCCAAAGTCCACGTCCAGCATACTCCCCTGGGCGCCTTCTGCCAATACTTTTTTCCCTTTGCCTATTGCATCGTTAATAAAATATTCAGCGCTTACAATTTTCAATGATCTCAAAAATTCCAGGCTTTCAAAAAACTCTTCTTCCCAGGAAGAAATATCCTCGGAAAAAGAATAGTTATCTAAAAGTCGTTGGTGTTTGATGCGAAGTTTTACATATTTCGCAGTGAATTTTTTTTGCAGGAGATCGCCTACACGGAGTCCGTTTCTACCGGTTTTATCCATATATGCCGGCGTTATTCCTTTTAAGGTAGATCCGATTTTATCTTCACCCTTGGAAATTTCGCTCGCCTTATCCAAGGCGCGGTGAGAAGGTAATATCAGGTGCGTCTTGTCGCTAATGTAAAGATGCTTTTTTACGTCAACTCCCAATGCGGCAACTGTTGCACATTCTCTTTTCAGCGCAACAGGGTCAAGGACGACGCCATTACCAATGAGGTTAATTTTCTTCTCGTGAAATATCCCGGATGGGATCTGGTGAAGTACTACTTTTTCGCCTTTAATATAGAGCGTATGACCAGCATTAGCACCGCCCTGAAAGCGGGCGATGATATCATATTTCGGCGCAAAATGATCTACTATTTTCCCCTTGCCTTCATCACCCCATTGCAGCCCCAATATAACATCTACCATTCTATGTTTTTTTCGACGGCGATAAAAATAAATGGAAAAAGACTAAAATTGATTTTTTATTACGTATTCACCAATCTTTGTACGGAAATAAGGAAAGAAAAAAAGAGGTTAGGCTACTTTCAACATACTCAGCTTGCTTATCTTAAACTTACGTTGAGCGTAGTCAAGGGTAACGACGAAAGTTTTGAGTTTCTGAGACGGTAACTCATACATTGCATCAGTGAGGATGCTCTCGCAAATGCTGCGAAGGCCGCGGGCACCTAGTTTATATTCTATCGCTTTTTCAACCATAAAGTCATATACGTCGTCCTCAATCACGAGTTCGATACCTTCCAGGTCAAAAAGTTTTTTGTATTGTTTGATCAGCGAATTTTTCGGCTCGGTAAGAATATTTCGAAGGGTTGTCTCATCCAATGGATTCAAGAAGGTGACAACCGGCAGGCGGCCTAATAATTCCGGGATAAGTCCAAATGACTTCAGGTCTTGCGCATTTACAAACTGCAGTAAGTTCTTGCGCTGAAATTCCTGCAAGTCTTTATTCACAGTAAACCCAATGGCATTGGTATTTATCCGGCGGGCGATCAACCTGTCCACCCCATCGAAGGCGCCACCGCAAATGAAGAGGATATTGCTTGTGTTAAGCTTAATAAGTTTTTGTTCGGGATGTTTCCGGCCGCCTTGTGGGGGAACGAGGACTTCGGTACCTTCCAGGAGCTTTAGTAATCCCTGCTGCACACCTTCGCCGCTCACATCGCGGGTGATGCTTGGGTTGTCGCTTTTGCGGGCAATCTTATCTATTTCATCAATATATACAATTCCTTTTTGAGCTGCGGTTACATCAAAATTACAAACCTGCAACAGCCTGCTCAATATACTTTCAACATCCTCACCAACATAGCCAGCCTCCGTAAAAACAGTGGCGTCCACGATAGCAAAAGGAACATTTAAGATGCGGGCGATCGTTTTCGCCAGCAAGGTTTTTCCTGTCCCGGTTTCTCCTACCATTATGATGTTGCTCTTTTCTATCTCAACATCGTTGTCCACTTTCTGATTGAGTCGCTTGTAATGATTGTATACCGCCACAGCTAGTACTTTCTTGGCATCATCTTGCCCGATCACATATTCGTCCAGGAATTTTTTCAACTCAACAGGTTTCTTTACCGCGAGTTTATAGCTGGAGGAATTGGCATTTTTTTCTGGCGCCGGGAATATTTCCTGCGTAATGATTTCCTGGGCATGCTCTACACAATTCTCGCATATGTGTCCTTCCTGTCCGGCAATGAGGATCTTCACCTCATCGCGGTTGCGTCCGCAAAAAGAGCAATGAAGTGTTTGTTGCTTTGCCATGTGAAAAAGGGATTTGTCCTAAAAAGTTATCAGTAAAAATTACAAAAAATTTCTTTGTAAGTTGCA
>JBBQSI010000036.1:0-13630 GCA_038213975.1 Chitinophagales bacterium | reverse complement strand
TAAAACATCATTATTTCGATCGGGTTGTTGAGAAATGTCCTAACCTGGCAGACTACCCGGACAGTGAACCCGGTTCATTTTGGATGCGAAAAGTATAAGGCTTTTATCGAAGCTGCCTGGGGTTCGTTATTTGCTGCTTATTATAAATCAGTTTCCCTCTCAAAATCATTTCGCGGGCATCCAGCTTACCGCCGCCGCGGATCTCAATTTTATTTACGCCGGTAAAAGTTGCTGATGCAAAAAAATTGTGAGAACTATTTTGCAAAAAGCTACAGTCCTCGAACGTTAATTCCTGCTGGTTAAAAACCGGAAGTGCTCTTTTGCCTGCATCGAAAAGGCAATGTTTAAAAACTACATTTCGGCCTTCATAAAACTCACAATGGTCACCAAACACTTGTCCATTTGGAGAAAGCGAGGTATCGAAAGTAAACTTGCAATGAGAGAATGAGATCACTTTGGAAAGATCAGTCGAACCATATATTCTCTCCACTTTACCTATAAAAGTGCAACTGTCAAAGGACATCTGTTCCGATTTAGGGTAGGCTGCACTGTTAGTAGTCCCGATAAAGGTGCACTTTTCAAATTTTACATTTTTTGTCGCATGCGCTATCGTAGATAGGCCCGGGCCAGTATTATCCGCGATGATGCAATTCCGGAATGTTCCGTTTTTAATAATCGAATTTTCAATTTCGATATCTATTCCTGCTGCGGGCTGGCTGACAACATACTTCCCGCGATTCAATGTTTTTCCCGTTGAGGAAAATTCCGAATTTGTCACCGTCAGTGAATTACCCCCGACCCATGATATTCCCTGGCGGCCATTGTAAACAGCTTTTACATTCCTGATTATATGCGGATAAAGTGGGTCAGTTTCCTTAAGCCCGGTCCAGGCAACGATGATCGCATCGAGGGCACAATGATGAATATAGCAATCAGCAATCTCTGCATATCGATTGTTGAACAGGCTAATGCCCAGCGCGGAAATCTGAATTCCTTCAGGACCAAAGGCAGGACCGATGTCCATGGAAGAACTGTTGCCATCTAACTCCAGTCCACTTACTTTGATTGATGCACATCCGACAGCCGTGATAAAGGCGACGCCGCTTGCATAATAGGAACTATTGTTACCCTCTTTTCTAATACTGTCCTTTTTACCCGTCACCGGGTTAAAAGATCCATACTTTAATCCTGCGACCGCCTTGAGAACAGCCCTACGACCGATAATTTCAATTGGCTTTTGCGCATCTTTAAATTGAAAAACAGGCTCGGTGAAATAAGATGCTCCCGCCAGGTAGGAGCCGGATAATCGCTGCCTGCCAACGATGTAAACACCACTGTCAATAACCAGCACTCCGCCATGTTCCTGCAAAAACTTTGAAGCCTTTTGAAAAGCGGCTGTGTTGTTTGTGATCCCATTTCCAACTGCACCAAATTCAGCAATATGAACTTGTCGCTGGGCATAAATACAGCTTGGCGTAATGGAGACAATGGCTAGAAAAATACAGCAATGCGTGGAAAAAAATTTGGAATGAAGCCAGCGGGTAAAAGAGATCAGTATTCTCATAGTATCAGATTGCAGGTTGAAGTTCTACTGCTGTAATATCTTTTGGAAAGTGGATTTTGCAGAACATAATGAACACGGCTATAAACCAAAACCAGGGATACCAAAAATTAGCAATGAAATGATAATGAAAGATTCCTGCAAGAAGCGCGATCAGCAGGAAATACCCAATTTTATGTTTGATCGCCAAACAACTGACTACGAGATAAACAAAAAGTGCAAGCAACAATAGCAGTCCGATGATCCCAACTTCAAACGTCACTGAATAGTACAGCGACAAAATCGCGTTACTTTCAGTGAAACCAAGAATATCGTATCCTGCCGGTCCTGCGCCATAGATCTTGTTATCAAAATTTAGCCTGAAAAAATTATCTGAGAAGAAATCCAGTCTCGCCTGCCTGTCATCAAACGATCCGGAATCTAATTTGTCGGTACTCGAAATAACGACCAATGCATAAAGTGGAATAAGGGAATTAAGCACCAGGATTACTACCAGCGAGACGATAACTGCGATACTGGTTCTGATCCAATTTCGTTTGAGAAATCCCAGGAGAGATTTAGCATAAAAAAGTGACGCTATAAGAATAGCAACAGGTACCACAGCAAAAGATGCAGTGCTTACCGCGAAAACGAAGCTCAGGCATATCAATAAAATTGAGCACGCTTTTACGATAAAATGCCATTTGCAAAAGCCCGAAAAATAGAGGTAGTAAACCACTAACGGAGCAAACAATTCCATCATAAAAGTATAGTGTCCTGACTCCGGCGCGAACCCCCTGGCCCTATAAAAAAGGCCGAGCACTGTCGCGTCATAGTTTGCTTCCAGATCACTGGGCCTGGGAATATAATCGTTGATGTTGATGCTGAATACGTTGCCAAGCGTAAATTCCACGGCACCATAGAAAGCACAGAAAATTGTAATCCACGTGAGATACTTAAGCACATTTTTAAAAAGAGACTGCCAGTCTTTTACAACCTGAAGGCAGTAGCTGATGCAGACATAAAACAGCAGGTAAGAAGAAAGATAGCCGACAGTATGATTCAGCGCTTTCCTGTTTCCAATGCCATTCATCAAAAAGGTAAATGAAACAAAAAATAGAAAAGCGAAAACCAGTATGATATCAAATGTCAGGAAGGTACTTGGCAGCTTTTGATCATTAAGGATTTTGGTTCCCATCAGGATGAATAGAATCACAGCAATAATCAGCGGTATTGAAATAGTGCCGGAATAAGCGAAAGCCGACACGAATGGCATTGTGAGTATATACCACTTTAGCCCGGTTGCGCTCCATCTGTCTGCCGTTAGCAGCGGCGAAACCTGTGACCCAGGTTGATTATTTTGTAATAAATCCATAGTGTATAGTAGAAAATTTTCCTACTTAAAAAAGGATAATCATAGTAACCATGCTTTGAAAGAATTTGGAACCGTTCTTTGTTGATTTTTCCGCTGGCAGTAATACTGTTGTCATGCATTCTGAACTTGGTAATGTAAATATCTACATGCCTGCCATCATTACCCGAAGCACGCATTGCCCGCAAGATATAGTCATAATCGGACGCATACTTAAATTCAAAATTGTAGCCACCAAGCTGGCTGTTCAATTTTCTACTTATAAAGAAACAGGGATGTTGTGCGAATGTACCGTGCGTGGAAAGTAAAAGCTGCTTAAATGTTACCGGGAAAAGCTTTACCTTTTTTTCCATTCCGTTTTTCAGCTTAATGATATTTCCATAATACCAGTCTTTACTGTCCCTGGAAATCTCATCACACACTTTAGCTATCGTATTGCTATCGGCCAGCAGATCGTCAGAATTGAGCACTAAAAAATAATCACCTGATGCCAGGGCGAGACCTTTATTGATGGCATCATACATTCCATTGTCGGCTTCATTGATAAAATGTGAAATATTGGACTTGTAACTGTCAACTATTGCCGCGGTACCGTCGGTAGAGTTTCCGTCTATTACAATATATTCGATATCTGGATAAGTTTGGGAGGCAACACTTTTGATGGTTTCTTCAATGAACTCTGCGCTGTTTTTGCAAACGGTAATAATGGATATTTTGATAAAGTTTTTTTGCAATTGCAATTATGAATTGAAGATCGTTTTGGGTTATTTTTTTAATGGCCGGGCGATCCATTGTTGAAGGTCATATTCTTCCATTTCGAAGCCGAGTTCGTGCAGCAATACCAAGGCCTCATATGGTTTGTAATTAAACCTTCGTGCCCACTCCGTTGAAAGTTCAAACACAATGATGGGCTTGTGTTTTTTAAGTAAATTTTTTGCGCCCTGCAATACGAGTAGCTCTGCTCCTTCCACATCTATTTTTATGACATCGACTTTTTCAAGGTGAGCAAGTGAACTTAGCTCATCTAAAGGAAAAGCCTTGATCCCTGTTTGCACTTTTCCCTTTTCATCTTCAGAAATCTCGCGAATGTATTTGAAAGAGTCTGTTTCCGCAAGTTTCAGATCAGGTGGCTCATAGTCGACCATTTCTATAAAACATTCTTTATCAGACAAGGCGAAATTGAAAGCTTGTATGTTTTGACAATTGTTAAGCTCGATGTTTTCCTGCAATATTTTAAAAGTTGCCGCATCTGGTTCAAATGAAAATACTTTTCCGCTTTCGCCAACAAGCTGCGAATAGAAAATGGAATACAACCCGGAATTTGCGCCGATATCGAGGACCACATCGCCGGGGTTCAGCAATTCTTCAAAAAGTTTTAGCGTAGAATATTCAAATGACTTTTGGTATTTCAACATTACTTCGTGCTTGTACAATATTTCGCTGATATCGCCTTTGGCAGCATAAGTGATCTTATACCCTGGAAGAATTTTCACCTGGTGCGCTTTCTTGCCGGATAGATTATAATACACGCCGCGAATCTCTGCGAGGTAAAAGAGAGCAAGCTTCCCCGTCTGCTGAAAAAGTAATTTGAAGTTTACTGCCATTTCAATAAGAAATATTAACGCACTTAAATTTCGCGTAAAAAGATGGCTTCCACCTGCAAGAGGCGCCCGCTTTGCGGATCTATGAAACCATTCTCGAACGATGAAAGATAAAATCCTTTTGATTCAACCCAGGGCTTCATCTCATCCAGTAATTTTTCTTCTTTGTAAAGTGATATGCAGGAAAGCTCGAGCTCCAAAGCATAAATATCCGGAAGGCTGGCTTCGGCTCCCTCAAGGATCTTTGATTCGAAACCCTGCGCATCTATTTTCAAAAAAAATTTATCAGCAAGACCATTTTTTTTCCTGAAGTGATCAATCGTTTCTACCGAAATTTCCTCCCGGCCCACAACTGCTGTTTCCGGCACTGATTCAGTTAAGAAATCTTGTACAGCGAGTATGGAGCTGCTGACGGAATTTTTAGAAATATTAATGACTGACTTTTTAACCTCTGCCCCAAGCGCTAAGTGATATGCCTCCCAATCAGCATCTTTTACAGCGTGTTGCTCCAGTTTTTTAAATGCGGCTGATTGCGGCTCGAAAGAGCGAATTGCTCCCTTAAAATCCAATCCGCGAAGAAACTGTGCGTATTGACCGGTATTCGCGCCGACATCAAAGCAGGAATTGATACGATTCTCCCGCAGATATTTCAGGAGCATTCTGTAATTGCGCCCAGGAAACCTTCTTGCATCAAAGCCTGCTTTGTTAATTAGCCGGTTTATTTGCTGATAAAGCTCAATCTTGTTCAAGCGGTGCTTTAACGATTAAAAAAATGCCAAGTTAAAGCAATTAGGAAGTAGTCAGGAAAGCAATATGGAAGTTTTATTTTTCCACCTGCAGAAAATTTACGCATTTTCATTTAGTTGTCTCACTCACCTTTTTTTTAGGATATTTGGTTTGTTGCTAATTGCCCTTTTGGACGACCTGGCAGGCAGTTGAAAGCAGCGATATTTGTGCTCAAAGAAATTATCCATGAAAGTTTTAATTCTTGCCGGTGGATTAGGTTCACGCCTTTCAGAAGAAACAGTTTTGAAGCCGAAGCCGATGGTTGAAATCGGTGAAAAACCTATCCTTTGGCACATCATGAAAACTTATTCACACTTTGGCTTTAACGATTTTGTGATTCTTTGCGGTTATAAAGGTTACATGATCAAATCTTACTTTGCAAATTACTACCGCCACCTTGCCGATATGACGGTGGATATGGCAAACAATTCGGTGGAATATCATAAAACCCACGCAGAGCCCTGGAAAGTAACGCTGATCGATACTGGCCTGGACACGATGACCGGTGGGCGAATCATTCGTGCAAAAGAATACACCAATAACGAACCATTTATGCTTACTTATGGCGATGGCGTTGCTGATATTGATATTGCGGCGCTATTGAAGTTTCATAAATCACATGGTAAGTTGATGACTATGACCTCGGTGATGCCCGAAGGAAGATTCGGCGCACTTGACCTGGCAGAACATAACCGGGTGCACAGCTTTAAGGAGAAACCCAAAGGCGACGGCTCCTGGATTAACGGCGGGTATTTTGTTTGTCAGCCTGGGGTTTTTGATTACATAGCCAATGAAGACGCCGTTTTCGAAGAAGAGCCGCTGGAAAACCTGGCAAAGGATAATGAGTTGTACACTTTTAAGCACCATGGGTTCTGGAAACCGATGGACACACAACGCGATAAGTTGCAACTGGAAGAACTTATACATACACGAAAAGCGCCGTGGATAAAATGGTGAACCTGGAAAAGATCAATGCGTTTTATAAAAATCGCCGGGTATTCATCACCGGCCATACCGGCTTTAAAGGTTCCTGGCTTTTGTACCTGCTTCACCGCGCCGGCGCAAAAGTGAAAGGATATGCATTAGAACCCGACACCTCTCCGTCATTGTATGGATATGTAACAGAAGCTTCGAAACCAATTTCAGTGATTGCAGACATCAACGATGCTGAAAGATTAGAAAAAGAAATGCTTGACTTCGCTCCTGAAGTAATTTTTCACCTGGCTGCGCAACCACTTGTACGAAAGTCTTACCAGGAACCTCTGGCTACGTTCTCTACCAATGCGATGGGCACCGCAAATGTGTTACAGGCGCTGGTAAAACTTAAGCACAAATGCAGTGCAGTTTTTATAACCACCGATAAGGTATACGATAATAAAGAGATCGACTATGCCTACAGTGAAGATGATGCATTGGGGGGCCACGATCCGTACAGCTCCAGTAAAGCCTGCGCAGAAATAATTATCGGGAGCTATGCACGCTCATTTTTTCCGAAGGAAACTTATGCAATCCACCAGAAAGCAATCGCGAGCGTGCGGTCGGGGAATGTGATCGGTGGGGGCGACTGGGCTGAGGATAGATTGTTACCGGACATTATCAGGGCGCTCGTAAACAAACAGGATATTTTAATCAGGAACCCGAGTTCCATCCGGCCATGGCAACATGTGCTTGATCCGCTAACCGGTTACCTTCACCTGGGAATGCTACTGTCCAACTCAGCAGGAAAATATCCTGGAACCTATAATTTTGGGCCAGACCATAAAGACAATTTAAAAGTGGACGAAGTAGCAAAAGTTGCCGTGGAGGTGTGGGGTGAAGGAAACATTATTAATCATCTGGAAATCGGCGCACCTAAAGAAGCAGGGATTTTAAAATTGAATATTAATAAAGCCAAAGAACAACTCGGCTGGCATCCGGCTTTGTCAACTAAAAAGGCGGTTGAGCGCACAATAAACTGGTACAAAAAATTTTATGAAGGGGAGAATTCTCCTGTCGACTTAATGGAAAGCGATATCTTATTTTACAAAGAATCTTTATCCGCTTGATAGAAGAATCATTATTCAGGAATCTCAACGATAAGTCTTTCCGGGAAAGCCTGGTTCCTTTTTTTAAAAAAAATATTCACAAAGTAATTACGCCCGGTGAGGATTATATCCCCGTCACCGGTAAGTTGATTGACGAAGATGATGTGCTGCTCGGCATCGAGGCAACGATGGATGCCTGGTTGACTGCAGGTCGATTTGGCCTGTTGTTCGAAAGAGAATTTGCCCGCTACCTCGGAAGCCGGTTTTCCATTCTCGTGAATTCCGGATCTTCCGCCAACCTGCTGGCTTTTTACACGCTCACTTCACCGAAGCTGAATGAACGGGCGATAAAACCCGGAGATGAAGTAATCACCGTAGCAGCCGGATTTCCAACGACCATCAATCCTTTGGTGCAATTTGGCTGTGTGCCCGTGTTTGTTGATGTCGACATTCCGACTTACAACATAAAAGCAACAGAGATAGAAAAAGCGATTTCGCCGAAAACAAAAGCGATCATGATTGCACACTCCCTTGGCAATCCTTTCAATCTTGATGTAGTGATGGCTGTGGCGAAAAATTACAATCTCTGGGTGATTGAAGATGACTGTGATTCATTTGGCGCAACCTATCGGGATAAAAAAACCGGGACTTTTGGCGACCTCGCAACGGTTTCTTTTTACCCGGCCCATCACATCACCATGGGTGAAGGAGGCGCTGTATTGGTAAACAATGCATCGCTGAAAAAAATCAGTGAAAGTTTCCGCGACTGGGGCAGGGATTGCTGGTGTGCGCCGGGATTTGATAACACTTGTGGCAAGCGATATGAATGGCAACTGGGCGACCTGCCGGAAGGGTATGACCACAAATACATTTATTCTCACATCGGCTTCAACCTAAAAGCTACCGACATGCAGGCGGCAATAGGTTTAAGCCAATTGCAAAAAGCAGATCAGTTCATAAAAAAAAGACGTGAAAATCATGCACGCTTAAAATCGCTTTTTACTTCCCTGGAGGAATATTTCATTTTACCTGAAGCTACTGAACACAGTAATCCGAGTTGGTTTGGGTTTATGCTAACGGTGAGGGATAGTGGTAAAATTAAAAGAAATGAATTAGTGCGATACCTGGAAGAAAATAAGATTGGCACCCGTCTTTTTTTTGGTGGTAATATTTTACGTCAACCGGCCTACGCAAATTTGAAATACAGGGCTTTGGATGATCTGCCCAATACAGACAGGATCATGAATGATTCGTTTTGGCTGGGTGTTTGGCCAGGTCTAAACGAAAATCATTTTCAGTATATTTTCGAAAAGGTTCAATCATTTATCAAATCAATTTGAGTTCTTGAAAGAGGTCATCCTAGTCACCGGGGTTACAGGTTTTTTAGGAAGCCACATTGCGGAAGCTTTGTTGAAAAATGGATACCAGATCATTGCTACCAGGCGCAAAAATTCTGATCTGCAACGCTGCAAGGAGTTTACCGACCGGCTGACGTGGATCGATGTTGATGATGAGGCATGGCAACAAAAATTGATTGATCTGAGGCCGGCACAAGTGATCCATGCGGCCTGGTCCGGCGTTGAGAACAAAGACAGAGATGACTGGGAAACGCAAAAACAAAATTTATTTTTTCTGCAGGAATTATTGTCAATCGCCCGGCAGGCCGGCACAAAAAAATTCATCGGTCTCGGATCGCAGGCCGAATACGGGCAACTCAATAAAAAAGTGAACGAACAAGATGACCTCAATACAACTGACGCCTACAGCACGTACAAAATTTTATGTTCACAGCTATTAAAACGTTTTTCCGCACTCAACGCACTGGACTGGTATTGGCTGCGGGTATTCTCAGTATTTGGCGAGCGGGAAAATGAAAGCTGGCTGTTGCCCTCTGTGATCTCCAATATCATTAATAAAAAACCCTACATGGAATTCTCAGGGGGCGAGCAGCAGTATGCATACCTGTATGCCCGTGATTTTGCCATGGGCATTTTAAAAGTAATAGAAGCAAACGAAAATAAAAGTGGCTGCTATAATCTCAGCGGGGAAAATTGCCTGAAGCTGACATCAATAATTTCACAGGTACGCGATAAAATCGATCCGAACGTTGAATTACGGTTTGGTTCCCTGCCATATCGAACAAATCAATCGATGGTAGTTTGCGGAAACATGACATTGTTTAATAAAACGTTTGGACCTTTGCCACAAACGCCCCTGGAAGAAAGTATCGATCAAACGATTAGATTTTATCTAGCAAAGCAAGGCCATGAAAGTATCTGACTATATCGCAACCTGGCTGGAAGAAAAAGGCATCACACATGTTTTCGAACTATCAGGTGGCATGATTGCGCATTTACTAGATTCATTGAATCAAAAAACCGGTATCCACATCATTTCCATGCACCACGAACAAGCCGCCGCTTTTGCTGCTGATGCATACGGCAGGGTAACGGGATTACCCGGGGTGGCGTTGGCCACCAGCGGCCCGGGGGCGACCAATTTACTCACTGGGATCGGAAGTTGCTATTTTGATTCTTCACCAGCAATCTTTATCACCGGTCAGGTAAACCGGCATGAACAAAAAGGCGAGCGGCCAATCAGGCAATTGGGGTTCCAGGAGACGGATATCGTTTCCATGGCGCTCCCGATTACTAAAGCTGCTTTTCGCATCAGCCATGAATCGGAAATAGCAGCTATTTTTTCAAAAGCATTCACGTTGGCGACGGAAGGCCGGCCCGGCCCTGTATTGATCGACATACCAATGGATGTACAGCGTGCCCAAATGAATGCTGAGCCTGAGAAAAAGAAAGTAAATATTCCTGACAGAATCGATGCCGATTTCAAAGAGTTGGTGGCTGATCTTCATACAGCTGAGCGGCCCGTAATATTAACCGGGCGCGGCATAAGAGCTGCCAGTGCTACTTCATTGTTAAATGAATTGGTGGAAAAAATACAGGTTCCTGTTATCACCACGCTTTTGGCTGTTGATGCTATCGCCTTCGACCATCCTTTGAGAACGGGCTTCATTGGAAGCTATGGCAACCGTTGGGCGAACATTGCTTTTGGAGAAGCTGACTTTATTCTCGTATTGGGCAGCCGCCTCGACATCAGGCAAACCGGCGCCGATGTAAAATTTTTTGAAGGCAGGAAAATATACCACGTCGATTGCGAGGAAGGTGAAATTAATAACCGCTTGAAAGGATGTGAACCCATCATTGCAGATGTCAAACAATTTCTTGAAGGATTACTTTTTTTTATTGAGAAGGAACAATTTTCAAAAAAAGAAAAATGGCTTTCCTACATCGATGACCTAAAGAAAAAATGGTCCGATACGGAAGAAGTAAAAGTACCCGCAAACGCCATCAACCCGAATGCGTTTATGCAATCACTTTCCAACAAATCACCAGGTGCCAGAGCGTTCGTAGCAGATGTAGGAGCGCATCAAATGTGGGCTGCCCAATCATTGCACTTAAGGAAAGATCAACTGTTTCTTACATCCGGGGGTATGGGTTCCATGGGGTTTGCTTTGCCGGCTGGCATTGGCGCTTGCCTGGCGCTCGGTAGCCTACCAGTCGTCTTAATTATCGGGGACGGCTGTATGCAGTTAAATATCCAGGAATTGCAAACTGTCGTGCGAAATAAGTTACCACTGAAGATATTGGTGATGAACAATCAAAATCTTGGAATGATCCGCCAATTCCAGGACAGCTATTTCGAATCCCGTTACCAGTCCACTTATTGGGGCTACAGCGCCCCCGACTTTGAAAAAATAGCCATTGCATATGGCATAAAAAGCAAAACAATATCCCGGGCACAAGATGTGGAAGAAGCAATCGCCTGGATGTGGAACACTGATAATGCGCAAGAACCTGTATTGATCCAGGTAATGATAGATCCTTATACAAACACTTACCCCAAAATTGCATTTGGCAAACCCATCACTGAAATGGAACCGCAGGCCACACCAATCAGTATGGAAAGTACCTGAAACGGAAAATATTTTGCAGAACTTCTTTTGATTTAATGATTATTCGATTACTAACATTCATTGCAGTTGATTAGTCTACTTTTGAAGTTATCGGTGTCGAAGTATTTTCAATAAACTTGTTTTTTTTCATTCATAACCTGCTTTCCACCACAAGTACATCCAGCTGACATTGCATGCGTGCTATCACTAATTATTTAGGGAAGGGTTCTTCAAGGTCTGTCATAGTCAAGAAAAATATTGCAGGATCGCTGGCGATCAAAAGTTTAAGCGTACTCACCTCGTTTGTCCTTGTGCCATATACTATCCACCTTCTCAGCCAGGAAAAATATGGGATCTGGATCACGATTTTTTCGATAGTGAATTGGTTCAACATGACGGATATCGGCCTGGGAAATGGTTTTAGAAATAAGTTCGCGGAAGCCCTGGCGAGAAATGACCAGGCGGAAGCGCGGGCACTTGTGCAGACGCTTTATTCTTCAATGCTACTCATTGGTATCGGTCTGCTTGCCGTATTTTTCTTTGTAAACCCCTTTCTAAACTGGAACCTGATCTTAAACCTGCCAGGGAGTTTCAACGAAAATATTAACCAGGTAATTGCCATTGTATTTTTTCTTTTCTCCTGCCAGTTGTTTTTTAAAAATATTTCGACCGTCTTTCTTGCACAGCAAAAGACAGCTTTAAGTAACAGCCTGTTATTTTTTGCAAACGTTTTGTCGTTGGGGCTTTTGTTTCTCTACGAGCAATTCTCGGCAGTGAGTTTATATTCAGTCGCACTGATATTTATGCTGTCGCCCGTAATCGTATTTAGTATCGCTACGATCATTGCTTTTGCAGGAGATCTGAAGCAATTCGCTCCAAGAATATTTAAGGCACCATCAAGAAAATATTTTAACACGCTCATGTCTTTAGGTTTCCAGTTTTTTTTAATACAAGTCACAGCCATCGTAATGTTTTCTTCCAGCAGCATGATCATCACCCAATTATATGGTCCTGCCGCTGTGACCCCTTATAATGTCTGTTATCAACTTTTTGCAGCAGTGCAAATTGTTTTTGGAATTGTTTTAGCGCCCTTCTGGACGGCTTTCACGGATGCACATGTGAAAGGAGATTCACCCTGGATCAAAAAGTCGCTACGCCAACTTTTGCGGTTTTGGATTTTATTCTCTCTCGGGATCCTGGTATTATTCGCCGTCTCACCCTGGGTATTTCAGTTTTGGCTGGGAAATAAAGTAGCAGTTTCGTTAGATCTTTCCTTTCAATTTGCACTGTTCGCGATTTTACTGGCCTGCTCAACTATCTTTTCTTTTTTTGTTGCCGGCATCGGCAAGATCAGGATATCACTTTTTGTGTCACTTTTTCAGTGTATCATTTATGTGCCGCTTGCTATTGTGCTGGCGACCTGGTTTAATCTGAATACAACAGGTATCATCCTTGCAGTAAATGTTTGCCTTGTAATTGGAATAATATTTCTTAGCATTCAGACAGCAAAAATTATCAATAACAATGCGCATGGAATCTGGAACAGGTAAACTAAAACCCTTGCTGAGCATAGCGGTGCCGACGTGGAACCGGGCTGAAAGTTTGGAAAAGGCGTTAAATTTTTTGTTGCCGCAAACTGCAGCTTTTAATAAATCGATTGAGATCATTATCTCAGACAATGCATCCAATGACCATACACCTGCAGTGATTGCAACTGTACAGGAGTTATATCCCAACTTAAAAATTCTCACCAATAGAAATGAACAAAACCTGGGATTTCATGGCAACCTGATGAAATGTAGGGAAGTCTCAACAGGCAAATATTTCTGGGTACTTTCCGACGACGATTATGTCCGCGAAGGATTGATGGGAATGATCATGCAGGTATTGAGCCACGCGGATGGGCCAGGTGTTGTCTACTTAAAAACATTGGACCGCGAAGTTTTTCAAACATACAGGTTGGACCGCGATCAATTGCTCCTGCAGGAGGGACACAGGATTGGGCTGATCAGTGCCGTGATTTTTTTAAACTATAAAGAGCCTGACAATTTTCTCAATGAAACCTATAAAAAAAGTGCATTCATCGGATTGCTATTTTTATTAAATGCATTTATTGAAAATAGAAAAGTTGAAGTGATAGAAGGTCCGTGCCTCAAAGCTGCGAATGAAAAACCGAAGGGTTACAATTTCTTTGATATTTTCATTAATCACATGCAGCATGTAATCGACTACATGAAAGTGCTAAAGATACCGTCCGCTGTCATAATGCGTTTCCGCAGTTTATACCTGCGCAAATTTATCAGCCTTTACTACCTTCTCTATAAAGGAGAGAAGCGCTTG
>JBBQSI010000035.1:0-13775 GCA_038213975.1 Chitinophagales bacterium | reverse complement strand
AGGGTACTTTTGAAATTTCCAGGAAATGATTCCCTTGCAGAAATGTATGTCGATAAGGCATTAGCAATTGATACAGTTCCTTCGTCAAGGTTAGAAACGGTGAAATCTATTGCTTCCAGCCTGGTTGCAGCTCAAAAATTTAAAGAGGGGGGAGACTGGTATACAAAAGTACTTGAAGTAAAGCCTGACTACGGAAAAGTAGATCTTTACTATGCAGGATATAATGAATATCGTGGTGGAGACTACGCGTTGGCAGATTCAATTTTTGGACTATACATGCAAAAATATCCTGAAGACATTTTTGGAGCATACATGCGGGCTCGCGCTGTAGAAGGGATCGATACTACAGGTGAGCAGGGACTGGCAAAGCCTTATTATCAAAAAGTGATTGATATTTCTGATACCGCTACTGATAAGAGCAGCATAAAAAGTTATTTAATACCAGCATACCGTTACATGGTTGCAAATTCCTATAATATCAATAAGGATAAAGAAACTGCCATCGAATACAATAATAAAATTCTTGCCGTAGATCCAGCTGATGAAACTGCGCTTAAAACAGCAGATGCATTAGGTGGAAATACTGACAAACAGAAAATGAAAACCGATGATACAAAAGTTAAAGTGACGGATGATAAGGTGAAAGAGAAATAACGTCAATATTTTTTATTGAAAAGCCTGGTAAACGCCGGGCTTTTTCAATTTATTCCAGCACCGGTCCGCAGGCGTAAATAACCTTTCTTTCTATGGATTATTGATATTGCTGATGTACTTTTGCCCCGATAAATTATTCTCATGCATTTCTTCTTACAGGCTGCAAATGACGTGAATAGCACGGTAAATTATTTACCAATTGGAATACAGCTAATATTTGCTGTCGTGCTGCTGGCAGTAATGATCGGGGGTACACATTTACTGGGTCCCAAGCGAAATACTGCTGATAAACTTCAGAATTTTGAAAGTGGCATAGAGTCGCGGGGAAATGCCCGGCAGCCCATGGCGATCAAGTATTTTTTAGTAGCTATTCTTTTTGTACTGTTTGATGTAGAGGTAATTTTCTTTTATCCCTACGCCGTTAATTTCCGGGCGTTAGGCTGGCATGGTTTCGTAGCAGTGCTGATGTTTGTTGGGTTTTTCCTTTGTGGATTTTTTTATATCGTGAAAAAGGGTGCACTCAACTGGGAAGATTAGTGTCCGCAACAAAACCTTGTAAAAGATTGTTTTTGAAGTGCAACTGAAAACCTTGAAAACTTAATTCAAATGGCTCGTCCTGTTCAATATAATTTAAATCATAAACCGCTCGAAGCACCTATTGCATCAGTGGAAGCGCCCGGGGGTTATACGGGGGAAGGCTTTTTCGCAGCTAAGTTGGGAGATGTTGTCGGCCTTGCCCGGAAGAATTCTATCTGGCCTCTGCCTTTCGCGACAAGTTGCTGTGGTATTGAATTCATGGCGTTGATGGGATCTCACTATGATCTTGCCAGGTTTGGTTCCGAGAGGGTAAGTTTTTCGCCCCGTCAGTGCGACTTGCTGATGGTGATGGGTACTATTGCTAAAAAGATGGCCCCGATCGTAAAACAAGTTTACCTGCAAATGGCAGAGCCACGCTGGGTATTAGCGATGGGAGCTTGTGCAAGCAGTGGTGGCATATTTGATACCTATTCGGTTCTGCAGGGCATAGATCAAATAATACCCGTAGATGTGTATGTGCCCGGATGCCCTCCACGGCCGGAAGCCGTCCTGGATGGTTTCATGAAAGTGCAGGATATCGTTGGTAAGGAAAGCCTTCGGCGTAGGAATTCTGACCGGTACAAGGATTTGATGAAAAGTTATGGAATTCAATAAATAAATTTTTCAGGTATTCATGGCTATAACCAACGAAGTTGTAAAAAATAAGCTGCAGGAGAAATTTGGTGGGGAGATCACCGGGATGGAAGAGCCTTTTGGCATGCTTACCTTCATTGCTGATAAGTCAATGAACCTGAAGGTGCTTCAATTTCTTTTTGATGAACCCGAACTTCAATTTCGTTTTCTTACCGATCTCTGCGGAGTACATTTTCCTGAAAGGAACGGCGAAGAATTGGCGGTTGTCTATCATTTGCACAATCTCGTAGATAATCTGCGAATCCGTTTTAAGGTTTATACTGATATACAATCCCCCGATGTTTTTAGCGCAAGTGCCTTATTTTCTGCAGCCAATTGGATGGAGCGGGAGACATTCGATTTTTACGGGGTAAACTTTGTAGGCCATCCCAATCTTAAGCGCATATTGAACGTAGACGATATGGAATATTTTCCTATGCGGAAAGAGTTTCCACTGGAAGACCAGACGCGGCTAGATAAAGATGATGAAATGTTTGGAAGAGAATAACTGAGCAATAAGCAAAGAGTTTCATGAGTGTACATGTACAATTACCTGAAGGGAGCCTCGAAAAGCAGACCACCACGCTTAATCTCGGCCCAACTCACCCCGCCACACACGGAGTTTTTCAGAATATTATAGAACTGGATGGTGAGAGGGTCGTCAGCGCTGAGCAGACGGTAGGGTATATACATCGTGCGTTTGAAAAAATAGCAGAACATCGCCCTCTATACCAAATCACGCCCCTAACGGATCGGATGAATTACTGTTCCTCCCCGATCAATAACATGGGCTGGCACATTGCCTGCGAAAGGCTTCTTGGCGTGAAAACGCCGAAACGCGTCGATTACCTGCGGATAATAGTTATGGAGCTTGCACGAATTTCCGATCACCTGATCTGCAACTCAATCGTCGGTGTAGATTCAGGTGCCTACACGGGATTCCTTTATGTGATGCAATACCGCGAGTTGATCTACGAGATTTATGAAGAGGTATGCGGTTCCAGGTTAACTACAACTATCGGCCGCATTGGCGGATTCGAAAGAGATTTTACAGACGTAGCCTTTCAAAAGCTGGAAAAATTTCTTGACGAATGGCCTAAAGTGCTGACTGAATTTAATAATCTTTTCATGCGCAACCGAATCTTTATGGAGCGCACAATTGGCGTCGGCCCTATCTCTGCTGAAAGAGCGTTGAATTATGGTTTCACCGGACCCAACCTTCGGGCTGCCGGCGTAGATTATGATGTGCGTGTTCATACACCTTATAGTCGCTATGAGGAGTTTGATTTTAAAATACCAGTAGGAAATACCGGCGACTGTTATGACCGCTTCCTGGTAAGAGACCAGGAGATGTGGCAAAGCACTAATCTCATAAAAGCGGCTTATCAAAAAGTGCAGGATTTAAAAGGAACCGAGGCGGACGTATATCATGCGGATGTGCCAGAATATTATCTTCCTCCAAAAGAGGAGGTTTATACGCAAATGGAAGCGCTTATCTATCATTTTAAAATTATAATGGGCGAAATCGAAATGCCGGTTGGAGAATTGTATTCAGCCGTAGAAGGAGGAAATGGAGAGCTCGGTTTTTATTTCATTAGTGATGGAGGCAGAACGCCTTACAGGCTACATTTCAGACGTCCTTGCTTTATATATTACCAGGCGTATTCTGAATTGACGAAAGGCGGAATGCTTAGTGATGCGATCATTACTATGAGCAGTTTAAACCTGATTGCCGGGGAGTTGGATGCTTAAGTAGTTGCAGTTGGGAACGGTGAATTCCGCACTAATATTTTGAGATCACAATGAATACAAAAAGAAAAATAGCTCTGACGGTCAAAAAATTAAATTTAAAAGAAGCTGAATTGGCCGACGATAAATACTGGTCAGGCAAATCTGCTGAATATAGATTAAAGGCTTTAATAGATCTCAGGCAAATGGCTTTTGGTTATGTAGAAGATTGTTCAATAAAAAAGATTGTTTGCAAAAGGCATTTGCATGAAGAAGTTGACACTTGAAAAAGATTTTATTGACTTCGTAGCATTATGTAATAAATATGAAGTGAAGTATTTGGTGATCGGAGGATATGCGGTAAGTATCCATGGCTATCCACGTGCGACTAAGGATTTTGACGTATGTATAAAAATCTCCAATGATAATTCATCGAAAATGGTTCATGTAATTAATGATTTTGGGTTTGCATCATTGAAACTGGTAAAGAAAGATTTTTTAAAGCAGGACTTTGTCACCCAACTGGGTCATGAGCCCGTCCGAATAGATATTCTAAACGATCTTGATGGTGTTCCATTTGATGATGCCTGGGATAATAGGAGAGTGGTTAATTTTGAAGGTTGTAATATCAATTTTATCGGGTATGCAGAATTGCTGATTGTAAAACAAAAAGCAGGAAGACCACAGGATATTGCAGATATTGACAAACTTAAGAAAAGGAATACGACATAAATGGCAGTTCAATTTTCACAAAAAAAAATGGATAGAGCCCGGGAGCTGATATCGAGGTATCCGGAGGGGAAACAGAAAAGTGCATTATTGCCTCTGTTACACCTTGCGCAACAGGAATTTGGTGGTTGGTTAGATGTAAGCACTATGGATTATGTAGCGTCATTATTAGCCATCCAACCAATTGAAGTGTACGAAGTAGCGACGTTTTACACGATGTATAATATGAAGCCGGTCGGCAAATATGTATTCGAAGTGTGCCAGACCGGGCCTTGCATGTTGCGTGGTAGTGATGACATAATAAATTACATTAAGAATAAGCTGAACATTAAGTCGGGTGAAACAACGGCAGATGGATTGTTTACTTTAAAAAATGTTGAGTGCCTTGGGGCCTGTGGCTATGCGCCGATGATGCAATTGGGAAAAAGTTTTCGCGAGCACCTGACTCCGGAAAAAGTTGATACAATTATTGCAGAATGCCGGGGGAAAGCGAACTAGGCTTCGCAAAAAAGAAAACTGATTTGATAAACAAAATTTTATTTACTGTCTTTTTTTTAGTTACGGAATATATGTCTTTTGCCCAAAATGCCGAGTTAAAACTTGCCGTCACAATCCGGGAATTCCTCCAGGCCATTGGAGCAAAAGAATACATTGGCTATCAATCAGCAAACTGGCAAAGCGCTGAGCTATGGGCACAGTACTGAAATGATAGAAACTAAAAATCTGTTAATGAGCCATCTTGAAAATGGAACGGTGAAGTATGTAGGCTACCAGGAAGACAGCTTGCAAACAATGATCAATGGGAATTTGGCCAATGCGAGATTTAATGCCACTGTAGGAGTAGAAGCAGAGAGGGCAACAAAAACTATGAATTTAGCTGTGTTGGAAGTCTGGGTGCAGAAAGGTTCGCGATGGCTTTTATTTGCAAGGCAGGCCGTAAAAAATCTTAAAGCCAGGGCGTGTTAATACACCCTTTACATTAATATGGGAGTAAAGTTATTATTAGAAAAGGCAGACGTTCCCGGAATCAGGGGCTTTGAAGTGTATCGCCGTGAGGGTGGTTATAAGAGCGTAGAAAAGGCGCTAACTATGCTGCCCGCTGATCTCGTGGAAGAAGTGAAACGCAGCGGCTTGCGAGGCCGAGGTGGTGCAGGTTTCCCAACAGGACTCAAGTGGAGTTTCCTGGCCAAGCCCGAAGGGGTTGCCCGATACCTCGTTTGCAATGCAGATGAAAGTGAACCCGGAACCTTTAAGGACCGCTATCTTATGGAGTACATTCCGCATTTGCTGATTGAAGGCATGATCGTCTCCTCTTTTGCACTTGGCAGCAATGTCTCTTATATCTACATCCGCGGAGAATATGATTGGGTTACGGATATTTTGGATGAGGCGATCAGGGAAGCAAAAGCAAATGGTTTCCTTGGGAAAAATATTTTGGGGAGTGGCTTCGATTGTGAAATTTATACACATCGTGGGGCCGGCGCCTATATCTGTGGAGAAGAAACAGCTTTATTGGAAAGCCTGGAAGGTAAGCGGGGCTTACCACGTATCAAACCACCCTTCCCAGCGGTGAAAGGCGTTTGGGGCTGCCCGACCGTTGTCAATAACGTTGAAACCATCGCTGCCGTAGTACCAATAGTGAACAGCGGCGCGGAGGAATATTGTAAGATCGGCGTTGGAAAATCTACCGGTACAAAACTTATTTCTGCCTGCGGCAATATCAACAAACCTGGTGTTTATGAAATCGATATGACGATTTCCGTGGAAGAATTCATCTTCAGTGATGAATATTGCGGCGGCATTCCAAATGACAGAAGATTAAAAGCGTGTATCCCGGGAGGATCATCGGTACCGATTTTACCGGCAAATCTTTTATTAAAAACCGCCAAAGGAGAAACAAGGCTGATGAATTACGAGAGTTTATCAGATGGAGGTTTCGCTACAGGAAGCATGATGGGTTCAGGTGGATTTATCGTGTTAGACGAAGATCAGTGTGTTGTACGTCATACCATGTCGCTCGCCAGGTTTTACCACCACGAAAGTTGCGGGCAGTGCTCACCGTGCCGTGAAGGCACGGGCTGGATGGAAAAGATTCTCAGAAAGATTGAAGACGGTAAAGGCGAGTTGAAGGACATCGACCTTCTCTGGGATATTCAACGCAAGATCGAGGGCAACACCATTTGTCCGCTGGGAGATGCAGCGGCCTGGCCGGTTGCTGCCGCCATCAGGCACTTTAGGGATGAGTTTGAATGGCATGTGCTAAACCCGGAAGAGTGCCTGTTAAGAAATTATGGGCTGGCGCATTATGCGGATGAGTTGGAGGTGGTAGAAAATTAAAAATTAAAAATGGAAAATGTAAAAATTGATCAGCTTGAAGAGGCAACCAGGCCCTACAATATCAGGCATCGATGCTTTTATTTTTCAAAGGATCTTATTCAATTTATTAGTATTTGTAAATTCGATAAGATTTATTTTTCCATGTTTGAACAGCTATTAAGAAGCGGTACCTCTATCGGTGCAAACATGGTGGAGGGCAGATCTGGGAGTTCAAAAAAAGATGTTCAGAATTCATGATAATAGGCCTGAAATCTGCCAATGAAACAAAATATTGGCTGAAACTAATTGGTGATACTTTAGACTTAGATCCAGAGATGGTAGACAGGCTTTTAGTCGAAGCAAATGAGCTATCTAAAATCATTGCCCAAATAATTTTGAATACAAAGGCGCAATGATTTTACATTTTTCATTTTCAATTTTCAATTTTTAAAATGTCTGACGAAGAAAAAATATTTAAAGTAACCATAGACAACATCGCTATTGACGTGCCGGCCGGGACAACCATCCTGAATGCGGCCCGGATGATCGGGGGTGAAGTGGCGCCACCTGCTATGTGCTATTACAGCAAATTGGAAGGCAGCGGTGGTAAATGCAGAACATGCCTCGTAGAAGTAGCTTCCGGCTCCACTGCTGATCCGCGACCAATGCCGAAGCTTATCGCATCTTGTCGTACGAATGTGATGGATGGAATGGTAGTAAAAAACATTACCAGCGAAAAAGTAATTGATGCAAGAAAAGGTGTGGTTGAATTTTTATTGATAAATCATCCGCTTGACTGTCCCATCTGCGACCAGGCGGGCGAATGTCATTTACAGGATCTGAGTTACGAGCATGGCGCCGTGCAGACACGCTATGAATTTAAGCGTCGCACCTTTGTGCGGGAAGATATCGGTCCTTACATACAGCTTCATATGACGCGATGCATTCTTTGCTATAGGTGTGTCTACGTTGCTGAACAATTAACGGATCACCGGGTACACGGTATCCTCGATCGTGGAGACCGTTCTGATATCTCCACCTACATTTCCAAGGCGATTGACAACGACTTTAGTGGAAATGTGATAGACGTTTGTCCGGTAGGTGCGCTGACTGACCGCACATTCAGATTTAAGAACAGGGTTTGGTTTTTAAAACCCATGGATGCGCACAGGGATTGTGACAAGTGCTGCGGAAAAGTTACACTCTGGAATCGTGGTGATGAGGTATACCGGGTTACTGCCCGCAAAGATGAATGGGGCGAAGTGCAGTCGTACGATGGCAAACCCGGGTGGATTTGTAATACCTGTCGTTTCGAAAAGAAAAAAGCCGGTGATTGGATCATCGAAAAGCCAACGGCCATCAACCGCCATTCGGTGATCGCTTCCAACCACTACGAAGTGAAGGTGCAGCCGCCCGACCCTTTGAAAAAAGTGTTGAACGGGCGTGAACCCCTGTTACTTTTAGATATTCACGAAGAAAGTGAGGTGAACATGCAGGATATTGATTTGAGCCTGATACCCGGACCAGCGACTTCCACGACGTTTATTGATTATAACGAAGCAAAGGATATCGCGGAAGCACCTCTGCAGAATAAATTATTTAACGATCACAAATCAGTTCCAAAGTAATTTGACAATAACCATGTTATTTACCCAAACTCTTTTAGCCATTGACTGGGCAGTGTTTACGGAAAAACTAATTTTGATCGTAGCGGTTGTAAGCGGGTCACTTGTAGTGGCCATGTATTCAACCTATGCGGAAAGAAAAGTTGCAGCCATCATCCAGGATAGGCTTGGGCCAAACCGGGCTGGTCCATTTGGTATACTTCAGCCACTCGCAGATGGAATGAAACTTTTTTTTAAGGAGGAGATCATTCCAAATTTTTCCTCAAAGTTTCTCTTCATCTTAGGGCCGTGCCTGGCGATGCTCACCGCCATGATGGTTGGTGCCGTTATTCCCTGGGGAAATAAGATTCACATTTTTGATCGCGACATTTCCCTGCAGATCGCAGATATAAATGTTGGTATCCTCTACATCTTCGCCGTTGTGAGCCTTGGTGTGTATGGCATTATGATAGGCGGCTGGGCAAGCAATAACAAATTTTCCCTGATGGGGGCTATGCGTGGTGCTTCCCAGATTATTAGCTACGAGCTGGCCATGGGCATCTCCATCATCGCCTTGCTGATGGTAACGGGCACACTCAGCCTGAAAGAAATGGTAGAGCAACAGAGTGATCACTGGTGGAATATTTTCAAGCAACCACTTGGCTTTCTTATTTTTCTTATCTGTGCTTTTGCTGAAACCAACAGAACACCTTTTGATCTTGCGGAAGCCGAGAATGAATTGGTGGGCGGATATCACTTAGAGTACTCGTCGATGAAGCTGGGATTTTATTTGTTCGCGGAATACATCAATATGTTTTTGAGCAGTGCCGTAATGGTGAGCCTTTACTTTGGCGGCTATGATATTCCTATTGTCAATGACCATGCATTGGTTGACTCCTGGGGTGTAAATGCCGTGGCTATCGTGCAAGGAATCGCATTGTTTGCAAAAATCGTTTGTTTCATCTTTTTATTTATGTGGGTACGCTGGACAATTCCCCGTTTCCGCTACGATCAACTGATGAACCTGGGCTGGAAAATTTTGTTGCCTGTCGCCATTGTGAATATGCTTATTACCGGCTTGTTGATATTATTAAAACAAAATGGCTGGCATTTCTAAATGGAATAATATTTTTGCGGGCAATTGAACGTAACGTATTTACCCCGCAGGATTTTTTGAACGTTACAAACTGAAAAATTAATCATGCTACCACTCACCAACAAGTCAAAACCGGTTTCCCGGAAGCCCATGACGATTTGGGAAAGGATGTACCTGCCGGCTATATTCAAAGGCATGTTGATCACGTTTAGTCACATTTTTAAAAAGAAAGTGACGATTAACTACCCTGAGCAAAAGCGGCCATTCAGCCCGGTTTTCAGGGGACTGCAGATATTGAATCGTGATGAAGAGGGGAGAGAGAATTGCACAGCTTGTGGGTTGTGTGCAGTCGCTTGCCCGGCAGAGGCCATCACTATGGAAGCTGCAGAGCGCAAGCCAGGTGAAGAACACCTTTACCGTGAAGAAAAATATGCGGCAAAATATGAGATCAATATGCTTCGGTGTATCTTCTGCGGTTATTGCGAGGAAGCCTGTCCCAAAGATGCGGTGTACCTGACCGAAACTTTTGCCCCGGCGAATTACCAACGCAAAGGATTTATCTATGGGAAAGAAGATCTGCTGATTCCTCATCCGATAGAAGAACCGGAGGCATTTGCAAAAGCCCGTGGCAAGAGAGGTACAAAACCGGCAGAACCAAAGAACTAGAAACGGATTTACATCATAAAAAGTTAGCGTCAGCTTTAAACACAATCAAAAAGTAAACTTCTTAACCTAAAAGTACTACATGCCTGTAACCCAGATTCTTTTTTGGTTTCTCTCGGTGCTCGCCCTTGTGGCGGCTGTGGGATTGATCAGTACAAAGAATGCCGTGTACAGCGTGCTCTGGCTGATTGTGGTTTTCTTCGCTATTTCCGGTCATTACATTTTGATGAATGCGCAGTTTCTTGCCATCGTGAACATCATTGTGTACGCAGGCGCGATCATGGTTTTGTTTTTATTTGTGATCATGCTGATGAACCTGAATGCAGACGCAGAATCGCCGAAAAATCTTTATCTGAAAGCAGCAGGGATCATTTCCGGGCTTAGCTTGATGATAGTGATTATCGCCGCGCTTGCCCGTTCAGATGCAAACAGTGTTGTACTGAAACCTGGTACAGATGCCGGATTGATCAAACAGTTGGGCATGACGCTCTTTAATGATTACGTGATTCCTTTTGAGATCAGCAGCGTGCTTTTTTTAAGTGCAATGATTGGTGCAGTGGTTATTGGAAAAAAAGAAAAAGTAAAAGCTACATAAATGAAAAAGCCTGTCCTCTCCTTTTTGATCTTTATTGGTGGCCTTCTGGCCGTAAATAAGTCGCAAGCCCAAATCGATCTGAATGACATCGATCTCGCTGATATTATCGGAAAGGTGATGAAGGTTGACAAAGGCTTCGCCCCAAAATTTTTCCTCGGGAATACGCCCATCCAGCAGGTGAACAAAGTGGCTGAGATCCTCGGCCTTAAGAAGAATGAAACTGTAAATAAATTGTTCAATACCTTTCGCACAGGTCGTTTAGTATATAAGGTGGCAGCTTACACTGGTAGTGCAATCGCGGTATATGCACTTGTGAGAAAAGTAGAAAATTCAGTGAATTCCCAGGATTATTCCGGTGCTTTATATGGCGGCCTTGGTGCCATCGGCTCTGGCCTGGCGGTAAAGTTTCTTACCAAGGGTTCATCGTACAAAGCAGTGAATATATTTAATGGCATCGCTGCCAAAAAAATTAGAGACATCTTTTCTGTTGCCCCGGCATCATCAAGTGCAGGGATTAGCTTGTACGTAAAATTATAAGATGGAGATAGGTTGGTATATATTTTTATCAATTGCGTTGTTTGGCATCGGCATTATCGGTGCGCTTACACGCCGGAATTCTATCATTGTCTTTATGTGTATAGAGTTAATGCTGAACTCAGTGAATCTTTTGCTCGTTGCATTTTCCAAGATGCATGCTGCAAACGCGGCGGTGGGTAGTACCACTGCTACTGATGCGCAGTTATTTGTCTTTTTTATAATGATTGTAGCTGCTGCGGAAGTGAGCGTTGGGTTGGCAATCATTGTTATGATGTACAGGAATACGCATTCCATAGATATTAATTTTTTGAACAGGTTGAAAAACTAATGGCAAAGGTTTCTGCTTAAGACAACAAAAACCTTTGATAGTGATATGAATACTGCAATGACGCTTGTTTACTGGATTCCGCTTCTTCCACTGATTGGATTCCTGGTGGTTGGCCTGGGACGGAATTATTTGTCTAAAAAATTGTCCGGCATCATTGCCAGCGGTGTAATTTTTCTTGCATTCTGTCTTAGTTGTTTCGTTTTTATGCAAACCACAAAAGACGGCTTCAGTCCCCTTAATGTCAATTACTTCAACTTTATTCATTTCGGGGATATTTCAATTCCTTTTGAGTTCCAGGTAGATCAGCTCACCACATTATTTCTTTTGATCATTACGGGCGTGGGCTTTTTAATTCATGTGTACTCCACTTCTTATATGCATGAAGAAACGCAATCCGGCTTCGGTAGATATTTCTCCTACCTGAACCTCTTCGTGTTTTCCATGCTGCTGCTCGTGATGGGCGGCAATTATGTTGTCATGTTCATAGGGTGGGAAGGCGTGGGTCTTTGTTCTTATTTATTAATCGGTTTTTGGTTTAAGAATGTTGATTATACCAATGCCGCAAAGAAAGCTTTCATCATGAACCGCATAGGTGATGTTGGCTTTTTGCTGGGTATTTTCTGGCTACTCTCACTCACCGGCACGCTTTCCTATCATGAATTATTCGCAGAACCAAACCTGCTCGCCGGTAAAGACACCCTGGCTATTACGGGTATCACGTTATTGCTCTTTGTTGGCGCTACCGGTAAGAGTGCGCAGATACCTTTATATACCTGGCTGCCTGATGCGATGGCAGGCCCGACGCCGGTTTCAGCGCTGATACACGCTGCCACTATGGTCACCGCCGGCATATATATGATCGCCCGGAGCAATATCATGTATTCGATGGCACCGATTACTTTAACGGTTGTTGCTGTAATCGGCATGGCCACTGCTATACTTGCAGCATTGATTGCACTAAAGCAAAACGATATTAAAAAAGTGCTGGCCTATTCTACAGTAAGTCAATTGGGTTACATGTTCCTGGGGCTCGGCGTGGGCGCCTATACTGCTGCTGTTTTTCATGTGATGACGCATGCATTTTTCAAAGCACTGCTCTTTTTGGGTGCCGGTTCTGTAATTCATGCTATGGGAGGTGAGCAGAATATTTTGAAGATGGGTGGTCTTTCTAAAAAAATGAAGATCACTTATATCACTTTCTTTGTAGCCTGCCTTGCAATCGCCGGCATTCCGCCTTTTTCAGGATTCTTTTCCAAGGATGAAATTCTTACAGCGGCATTTGCCCAGAATCCGATCTTATATATTATTGGGCTGGGCGGTGCCTTACTCACAGCTTTCTATATGTTTCGCTTACTGGCATTAACTTTTGCCGGTAGTTTCCGCGGCAAGAGCGAGACCTGGCATCACGTTCATGAAAGTTCTTCCGCCATCACCATACCATTAATAATCCTGGCGATCCTTTCGGCCATCGGCGGCTTTGTTGGCATCCCGGAACTTTTTGCAGATAACGGGCACAAACTTGGGAATTACCTCGCACCAGTTTTTCATCAATCGCATGCTTTACTTGGGGAACATCATGTTGCTGTACAGACAGAATTTATTTTATTGGGCGTCTCCGTTGTTCTGATCATTGGGGTGTGCTTTTGGGCATGGAACAAATACAAAAATTATAACGGTGAGCACATGCGAGCTGGCGGCTTTTCAAATTTCATCAGGAATAAGTTTTACGTGGATGAGTTGTATGATGCCATCATAGTAAGGCCACTCAAATCTATATCAGCCTTCTTTTCTTCGGTCGTTGAAAAGTCAGGTATTGATGGAATTGTAAACGGTGTCGGCAAAACAATTAATTATGGGAGCCGGCAGATACGTTTATTGCAAAATGGACAAGTAGGTGTTTATATCTTGATGATGGTACTTGGTATGCTGGTACTTTTCATTGTACAAATGTTTTCAAATTAGCTGTTGATGCTGGGTACATATTTTACATTTCCGGAATTACTGCTTTGGATACCAATCATATTCGGGTTGATTGTTTTTTTCCTGCGCAATGAAAAGACCGCCAGGACAGTTGCGATGGTTTCCGCTCTTCTTACCCTTGCAGTTTCTATTACCAGCTTATTTTACAGTGATGTTGCACATCACCAGGAATACTTTTTATACAATAATGTAAGCTACGTCTGGTTGCCATACCTGGGATCTACTTTCTATGTGGGATTGGATGGCATGGGTTATATATTGACGCTTTTGACTGCAGTGGCCTACCCCATCATTTTGCTATCCTCAAAGTTTCCTGTACAAAAAGCGAATGTCTTT
>JBBQSI010000034.1:0-13813 GCA_038213975.1 Chitinophagales bacterium | reverse complement strand
CAGGAAAGTGGAAAGAGAAAATCCTGGAAAAAATAATAGCAACTCCTGCGGATGATATAACGCTCAAGGCTACCCTAATAAATAAATAACCGGACGCCTATGTGGTAAAACTCTCCTGGGAGCCTGCTTCATTGACCTTTGGAGAAATCTTGGGTGTTAGTGGGGTAATTCCGTTGCCCCCATACATCAAGCGGAAGGTGGTGACGGAAGATGCTGACCGCTATCAAACAGTTTATTCAAAAAATGACGGGTCTGTTGCCGCCCCCACTGCCGGTTTGCACTTCACAAAAGAGGTCTTTGCATCGCTTCGCGAAAAAAATATTGAAACGGCTTTCCTGACGTTGCACGTAGGCGCAGGCACCTTTAAACCTGTGAAAAGTGAGCAAATGGCCGGTCACGAAATGCACGCTGAATGGATGCAAATTCCGCTTACTTTTTTGCAACAGCTTAAGAAAAATGAAGACCGAAAGATACACTGTGTCGGTACTACCTCTCTTCGTGCACTTGAAAGTGTATATTGGCTGGGCGCGAAACTTAAGATAAACCCGAAATTAACGGTTGACGAACTTCGGGTGGATCAATGGGAAGTGTATGAATCGCCCTTTAAAGACATCAGCATTCCAACCGCGGAATCGATAGAATGCCTCACAAGATTTTTAGAAAGCAGAAACCTGGATAAGCTTTTAATATCAACACAAATCATTATTGCTCCGGGGTACACGTTTAAAATAGCTGAAGGGCTATTGACAAATTTTCATCAGCCAAAGTCTACCCTGTTGTTATTAGTAGCGGCCCTGGCAGGAAAAGACTGGAAAAATATATATAATTACGCTTTACAAAATAACTTCAGGTTTTTAAGTTATGGTGACGGCTGCCTGATATTGGCAAATTAAACGCCAAGCCCTCTTACTGTTCAAGCTAACTTTTTTCCTCTCTGGTAATTTCAAAAGGCCGGTCCGATTTTCGGAACCTTGAGGTAGCATTAAATTTCTAGAAGAATGACGTTGACGAACATCGCCTATTTTTCTATCGTAACCGGCGTGCCAACAGGAATATAACTGTAAAGATCTTTAGCCTCCGTATACTTTAAGGATATGCATCCATCTGTCCAGTTTTGGAAATAGTCAACAGTCCACTCTTCCTGCGGTCGTGTTGCGTGGATAGCGATACCGCTTCCAATGCGGGCATTACGTGGTACAAGTCCGTCTGATTTGCGGGAATTGAATTTTCTAACACTCTGCTCGTTTGGATAATCCAGCAGTAGTTCAAATCCCCACTTCGGGTGTATTTTTTTTAATAAAACTTTGAACTTTCCCTCAGGCGTACGCTTATCACCTTCCATATATTTATCCCGCTGGTCAGTACTGCCAAATACACAAGGATAGGTTGCGTACCAACCCTCGTCGTCATACACTTTCAGTTCATAGCTTTTTTTGGAAATGATAATGTAATAAGGATTTGCCGTTTTTGCCGCCTCGGAATTAACAGACACCGGCGCAGGTCTAAAAGATAGAAATGCCAGTGAAAAAATTATTGCAAGAGAGAGGATCGAAGTACGGGTGTTCATTTCAAAAAAAGCTTACTGCAATTTATTTCAAACGCAGGCTGCATCAAAATATTTGGAGCTACCGCGGGCCGATTTAACTTTTTTTTCAACAGTAAAAATAGAGCGGGTATTATTCCCAACGGGCCTGGGATTTCTCCTCTTCACGCTTCACTTTCTTCGTAATAAAAATACTGATCTCGTACAGTAGTAATAACGGCACAGCTACGATCATCTGGCTTGTCCAGTCGGGTGAAGGTGTGATGACAGCCGAAACAATGAGAATTGCGATGAACGCATATTTCCGTGAAGACTTCAGAAACTGCGGGGTGATCAACCCGATCTTTGCTAACACGTAAGCAAGAACTGGTAACTCGAAAGCAATACCACAGCCAAGGATAAGCGAAGTTAATGTGTCAATATAATCATCAAGGGTTGGAAGGTATTGGTATGTACCGACCGTTCCCAGCTGAAAGTTTGCAAGAAAATTAAAAGTGAATGGTGCCAGGAAAAAATATCCAAATGCTGCACCTGTAAAAAAACAAAGCGATACCCACCAAATGCTTCCTTTGGCGTACGACTCTTCCTTCTGCGTAAGGGCAGGCTTCACAAACTTCCATATTTCCCAGAATAAATAAGGGAAGGCCACGATAATGGCGGCCATGAAAGAAATGGAGATGGCCGACATGAAGGGCCCACTGACTGTGCTTCCTAAAAGTTTAATATCGATGGGGGGCATACACAGTGCATCACCGATGTGTAAATAATGCCCAAACTTGCAAAGTGCATCGTAGGTAACAAAATCTTTTTTGGCGGGGGCAAAGACGATGTGATCGAAAATCCAGTCTACATAAATGAAGACACCGATACCAATAACTACCAGCACAATAGCAACACGCACCAGGTGCCAGCGAAGCACTTCCAGGTGGTCTATAAAACTCATTTCCGTATCGGAGGTCTGCTGACCCCTGATCTTCTTAAAAAATGCTTTTCTTTCTGATGTCTCGCTGCTCAAGAGGACTAATTCATTTAGAGGGTGCAAATATAATAACGAAAGACCTACGAGTGCAATAACAGGGTGGTTTACGGATGGCCGTGAGGAGATTATAACATCGTGTTATTGCATGGCCTCAGCCAGGTTCACCTTCTTTTCGCTCCGGGTTTTCACCAGCAATACAAATGGAATGCAAATATGGAAGAGAATACCGAGGTAAAGGAATACGTGCATGTAAGACAAAACGGAAGCCTGGCGCATAACGGCACCTTCCATTGCCTGGTAAGCACTCTTCCAAAATAATAATTGATCATAGCCAGGTTAACAGAAACCTCGCGGGCGATTTCCGAATCGAAGTACCCTCGTATCCTTTCTGCGCGAAGAGCTTTGGGACCACTTTTAATATCGTTTCTTTTGAATCCATTGCGTTTGCGGGAGCAATTAATTTTTTTCCAAAAAAAACCGGTCAACTTTTCAGCAAACCGGTTTCAAATAAAATATTTCGCCTTTTTAGGATTCCAGGGTGGAATCTAGGGTAATCTCCGTGTCGAGCAACTTGCTGACGGGGCAATTTTCCTTTGCATCCTTCACACATTCGTCAAACTTTTCCTGGCTGATGCCCGGCACTTTCGCCTGCAGGGTCAGCGCAGATTTTGTGATAGCGCCATCACCTAAAGTAATTTCGCATTTAGTTTCCAGCTTGTCCGCCGTAAAACCGGCACCCACTAACAAAAAACTCAGCTTCATATTGAAGCAGCCTGCATGTGCCGCCGCTATCAGTTCTTCAGGATTCGTACCTGTACCATCTTCAAAGCGGGACTTATAGCCATATTGCGTGCTACTGAGTGTTCCACTTTGGGTTGTCAGCGATCCTTTTCCTTCTTTCCCTGTTCCTTCCCAAACGGCTGTTGCATTTCTTACCATGTTTCTATTTTTAAAAGATTATAAAATTTATTGCGGAAATTCTGATGCCGGAACTCTTACAATTCCCCTGCCATTTATTAAATGCCAGGTATTGAAATCCTGCGGAGCATCTAGCCCGTCGCCGTCGAGAATGTGTGTTTTTGTGCGTATACGCACGGGCTTATCGGTGTAAAATTCCTGTCCTGTACGTGCCCGGTCCCACCAAAGTTCGTTACAGTAAAGTGTGTCACCCTGCACGTTGAAGACCCGCACACTATCTTTCAGGAACACCTTGCTTTCACTTTCGAGGTATTTGCCGTAATGGGCATCAAGTTTACTTTCTACCTGCAGGGAGTCATCGTAAAAATCTGAATGAACAGTTTTGGTGAATTCGATATAGGGTTGCGTCTCCTGGTGCCTGAGCATATCAGGCGCAGTCAGCCGGGCTTTAGTTTTATCTCCCAGGGTATATAGGATGTCCACATCTTTGGCTTCTTCTACAGCAATCCCTTTTGGCGTAATCTGTTCAAAATCTTTCATGGAATTTTCACAACCAAAAAATAAAATGCAGCCGGAAAAAGCGGCTGCAGCAACAAAAAATGATTTTAATATTTTAGACACAACGAATCATTAACCAACGTTAGTTGAATTTACGACGAACAAACCAGTTGCGATCGCTCAGGGTGAAGCCAACTCCTATCTTAAAAGTGTTTTCCGTGATATTAATACTGTTGTTGCCCCTGTTACCATACTCCAGAGAAAGATTCACGTAACTGTATTGATAGTCGTAGAAACTGCGGCGAACTTTAAGCGGGAAAGTAGCGCCGGCGCTAAAGTTATAAAGCGGCAAGTCTACACCTGGGGATATATAATCGGTGCCAAGCGAAAATCCGGCACGATAGCGAACATTGTTGAAATACTTTGAAGACCCCTGGGGGCTCGGATAAAATTGTATGCCGAATCTACCCATCCAGCTATTTTTCAATTGATCTTTTTGTCCAAAAAACGAGTAACTGTCCCAGTTAGTTGTTTCCAAATCTGCACCCAGCAAAATATGCTCTTTCTCCAGCGTGAAGCCGGCGCCCACGGTGGTTGGCAGGTGAACCGTGCCTACTTCCCCAAGGGTTTGGTACACACTGTCAATTTTATTTACGGCTCCTGTACCTGCATCAAAATTAAACGTGTTGACGATGAAATCTTTGCTGCCACGAAAGTTACCCGGCACATTTCCATAAGCTCCGAGTCGTAAAATACCTTTGGTTGTATCGCCTTTTTTCAGGGCTATGGAGTATTGCATACCCAGTTTCAGAAATGCACCACCAAAGCGGGTTTGATTTTTATAGTCTGCCTTATAATAAAAAACCGAGTCATAAAACGCAACCTTGGTATCATAGTCTTTATTTCCAAAAAGATAACCGGTGTTAAATCCAAAGCTGAAGTTTTTTAGTTTCAATCCCATGCCGAGAAAAGCTTCATTTACGCCACCATTGCCTTCATAAAGAGAGACAATGCTGTCTGTTCCGACATTAGAAGAAGAATTGATCTTGTAATCTATTTTACTTATCGGCTTAAGGCCAATGGTCATGCCCCAGCCGTTTTGCTTTGCGATCGCTTTTTTATTTCCGGTAAGAAGAGGAAAGGCAACCTGCAGGTAAGAAATGATTCCGTTGTTTGATTTGAAAGAGCCCAAAGGATTCTGGCTTTTCACGACCCTGTTATCATATTCAATACCAACATCCAACGTAGTGTACACGATATTTCCGTAGGAAGCGGGGTTGATATTGTTGATGGTGACAGGATCAGCATACCCGCCGGCAATACCACCCATACCCCGGTTAAGAATATTTCCCTGGGGAGTTAGATTACCAATTCCGTATCGTGAATAAGGCGAATTTTCCTGCGCCACAGCTATTGATGAAGCAAATAAAAGTAATAGAGATAGGCTAAGTTTTGGGTGCATAGTTCTGTTCACTGATGGCGTACAACCCTTTAAAGATCAAGTCAGGGTCGGCAAATATCTTACATTTAAGAAGATGGGCAAAATAGCCTGTATCACCCCCGGTTAAAAGCACGTTAAAGTTGGAATATTTCTCCGCATAGCGTTCAATTACGCCATCGATCTCAGCCGCCATACCATACATCACGCCGCTCAACAAGTTGGTTTTAGTGTCATAGCCAATCAAAGGAAAGTTCCATTCCGGTTTTATTAAGGGCAGTTTTGCCGTGTAGTATTGCATGCTTTTGAAACGCATTTCCATACCAGGAGAAATGCTACCGCCGACAAATGATTTGAACTTATTGATGAAGTTGAAAGTAATGCACGAGCCAGTCGCAATCACGAGAATATTCACGCCGGGATATAAGTAAACTGCAGCCGCACATAGGGCCAGGCGGTCCGCGCCAATTGTTTCAGGTTTTGGCACCGGCGTGGTGAATGGTAACTTACTCGCGGCATTTAAAAGATGAAAGCTGGTTCTCTCCTGCAACACTTCTTCAATCTTCCTGTTGTGATCTATTACTGAAGAAAGGATAGACTTACCGGGGTGAAACCTATCGATCAACCGGGCAATTTCTTCCGGCGAGGCATCAGCCAGGTGTACGACTTCCATTAGCTGATCACCCTGGAAGTAGGCACACTTGAGGCGCGTATTACCGAAGTCAAAACAGAGCGTAGAATTATTCAATGATGGTGGGTATTACCGATCGGCAAAGTACCTAAGGAATATTAAAAGAGCTCAAATTTTTGAAGTGTCCGTTTAGTTTTATTTTTTCTTTCAGGGCTTCCATCTCCGCTACTACAGGTAACACTTTCGCCAAATGCCTTTTTAAATATTCCTGCCGCTGCACTTCACCGGCAAGTGAGAGCAGCTCATATTCCCCTTCAATCGTCAGCCCGGCATGGTGTGCAACATCGTAGGTAGTGAGGTCCGCTTCATTGCCCGGAAAGGGCTTGCTGACTTTGAGCAACCTGTGCAGTTCTTTAATCGCCGCTACTACTTTTTCCATGAGGAGCTTTCTGCTCTTTCCCTGATCTTCCAGGTAGCTGACTATAGCACCGTTGTACAATTTTTCGGGTACATCTTTTATAAATTCCAATACACGAAAGACGCTTTTTCCTTTCGTTTTTATATCCATCTCGCCATTGTCATAAGTCTTCGATATTTCAACAACTTCTACCAGGGTGCCAATGTCATTCATTTTATTTTCAATCACCACGGGTATGCCAAAAGGCTTTTTTTGTTCATAACATTCATTGACGAGCTGCTTATAACGAGGTTCAAAAACGTGGAGATTAAGATCTTCTCCGGGGTAAACAACTATCGATAAGGGAAATATGGGAATAAAGTTGGTCATCGTTTGCGTATTTAGGGTTTGCAAATTTACTAAATGCCCGCGCTGCCACTTGATGAAAAAGGGTAAAAGGTTTCTTTACATTTGACCACCTTATATTCTAACTTATGCTAATAAGCGGATTCAGTTTCGTGCGCAATGCCACCCGGCTTTACTACCCGGTGCAGGCTTCTATCAAATCCATCCTGCCTATTGTTGACGAGTTCGTAATTGCCGTAGGGAAAGGTGACGGTGATGATTACACGCTGCAGGAAATCCAGGCAATTCGTTCTGAAAAAATAAAGATCATCCACACCGAGTGGGATCTTAATGCTTTTCCCGGTGGAGCTGAGTATCCGCATCAAACTGACCTGGCCAAAGCGGCCTGCCGGGGTAAATGGCTTTTTTATTTGCAGAGCGACGAAGTAGTACATGAAAGATTTTTACCGGCAATAAGAAAGCGGTGCATTGACCTGGAAACTGACGCACGCGTGGAGGGATTGCTTTTTAATTATTTACATTTCTGGGGCGACTACGATCACCAAATCATTTCACACAAATGGTATCCAAAGGAGATCAGGATTATCAGGAATGATCCGGAAATCCATTCCTGGCGTGATGCACAATCATTCAGGAGAATACCCGGTTTCAATGGTAAGGATTATTTTCAACAAGACAACACCTCTAAGTTGCATGTAGCGCCCGCACATGCAGATATTTATCATTACGGCTGGGTGCGTCCACCAGCGCTGATGCAAAAGAAGAGAGCGACCTTTGAAAGGCATATGCAGGGAGAGGAAAAAGCAAATGCGATGTTTGAGCACGCTCCGCCGAATTTCAACTATGGCAACCTGAATAAACTGAATTCCTTTACAGGCAAGCACCCGTCAGTGATGGAAGATTTTATTCAAAAATTTAATTGGGACGAAGAAATTCAGAAGGGCATAAAAAATCCAGAGCTGCATAAGCATGATAAACTCAGGTACCGGCTGCTAACTTTCCTGGAGCAAAAGCTGTTAGGCGGCCGGCAGATCGGTGGTTTCAAGAACTACGAGTTGATTAAAGTTTGATAAGATCAACTAAACCGAAACCAACGGGTTAGATACATTTTTACGAATTTTTGCAACCGCCATCTTAGATATCTCAAATTCCCTTTATTGCGCACAGCTATAGACGATGAAAGTTGTCCATTAAAAGAACCTTGTTCGGTTAAAGGTGGATGTGCCCAGTATAATTTTATAACTCCTGCTTCTGCCAATTCATTATGCCACCAGTCAATTACTTTCGAAAAGCCTTTTTTTCTTACGCTACCAAGTATATTTTTAGCGGCAGTCAAATCTATCAGGTAAGCTCCCGCACATCTTCCAAACGCTGCTTCATAAAGCATTTTGCCTTTTTTTATTTTTCGCCATGAAGGAAATCTCAGTGTCGAGTTTTCAAGAGAAATCAAAAATCCTCCTTCGAGCGCTTCTGCTTCGGCCAGCACTTTTTCTAAATTTTTCGAAAAGTTTTTTAAAAAGCAGACATCGTTCTCAAAAATCAAAGCATATTTCTGCTGTCTGGCAACGATTTTTTCATACGCTAAAATGTGAACGAGTGTGCAGTATAACTTTCCTTTGGTAAGGGGCTCTAATGGATCTTCCCGAAAATATTTGGCTATCAGTTCATCGTTTTTCCCCTGTTCATTAAATTCTGTTACGAATTCAAATTCCATATTTAAAGAAGATAAATCCCGCTTCAATTTATCTTCACGGTCTTCGTAGCCAGCAATGCCGTGAATAATGTAGACAGGAGAAACCATTATAGTACGAACAAGTTAATAGTTGTGAATTTTAACCAACAAAATTAATCGAATTAAGGCAAACCGTTTTGACCGAAACTTCACAAGCCAAGAGGAATCTGTTGTGGTTTTTGAAATCTCAAAGCAACTGATCAACATAAAAGCCTGCTGGCTTTTTTAAAGTCTTACCTGAGTAAGAAACATGCTTTTACTTTTCACTTTATCTTACGTTAACAATTATATTCCCCGACCAAATGCTATCTCCGGAAGATCTTTTAGAAGAAATACAAAAGGGCAACATGAAAGCGCTTGCAAGAGCGATTTCATTGGTAGAAAATGATAGTGCTACGCATGACGAACTATTGCGATTGCTGCCGTTTTCGGAGAAAAAAATTATTGGTATCACAGGTGCACCAGGCTCGGGCAAGAGTACGCTGACAGACGCTTTGATCAATGAAATGGTGAACCAGGGAAAAAAAGTTGGTGTGCTATGTATCGATCCTTCTTCTCCATTCAATAGAGGCGCCTTGCTCGGCGACAGGATACGCATGAGCGAATGGTACACCAATCCAAACGTGTTTATTCGTTCATTAGCCAGCAAAGGCTCGCTTGGCGGGCTGCATCCAAAAATCATTGAGATTACGGAAGTAATGAAGGCTGCCTGTTTTGACTACATCATTGTAGAAACCGTTGGTGTCGGGCAAAGCGAGATTGATATTGCCGGCCTTGCGGATGTCACCAGCGTGGTGTTGGTGCCTGAGTCCGGGGACATTGTGCAAACCATGAAAGCGGGCGTTATGGAAATCGCCGACGTGTTCATTATAAACAAGTCAGATCGCCCGGATGCTGATGCCTTTTACAACAATATGAAACAAATGCTGCAGCCACGTCACGGGCAACACCACGACATTCCAATTTTTAAAACAACGGCAACAAAACGTGAAGGGATCAGTGAATGGTTCGATTACATTTCAAAATTTGAACATCGAGGAGGGGACGGAATGAAATCCGAATTGGTTTTACAAAAAGTGCTTACGCTCATTAGCACACATAAACTGAAAGAAATTGATAAGCAGGTACTGAAAGAAAGGATTGAAAAATTACAGGCGCAAAAGGGGTTGAATATCTACCGCCTGGCGGCTGAATATTTTTAGCAGAAATTAAGCCCGGTGATTACTCTTCCACCATTTGTAGCCAATCACGCCGATGGCCGCATAAGGCACGAGCATCATGTATATGATCCCGGTATTAAAACCTTTCGCTGGTTTATCGCCCATCTGCTGAACCGATTTGGCGCAGATAGAGCACTGGGCAGAACATATTTCGGGCAACCCGGTCGAGAAGAAAAGTATACTGGTTAATAATATAAACACCTTTTTCATGGAACGTAAAATTAAAAACAAAATTTCAATCTGATTTTTCTAACGGTACAATCGGTAGATTTTCCATATAAGCTACTCCCAAATGATTCTCTACGATTTTTACGGCTGTTGTATTGGAAAATGAATGCATAAAAGCATGGTGCGTAGTTAAAATCAGATCCTGGAATTTATTGTCGTCTTCCATATCAATAATTTTCAACCCTGCGTTTTTGCACTTGCTTTTTGATATGTGTCTTGCATGCGATTTGTTTCTTGAATGATCTCCGAAAGATCTTAAAACTTTTGCGACGTGGGAGGGTCTTCCTTTAAGCATATTAGCTCTAAGACATTCTGTTGCCATTTTTTTACTCCATTGAATTGCTTGTTCACATGCAATCAAAAATGTTGGATGATACTTACCAATAATTACCTGCCATAGTGCTGCCGAACCGGGATTGGTGCGAATATCAGATACTGCTTTTTTAAACTCATCCAAAACAGCCTGGCAGGCAACTCCGCCCATTTGTGGATCTATAGGTCCTAAATTGGACTGCTTGCCCATTATTATTTCTTTGCATGAAAGAGCGATAAGGGTTCCTGCAGACATAGAAATTTGAGGAACGATAGCCCGTACGTTGTTTCCAAAGGTAGATTGCAGATAGTCAATAATGCTTTCCGTTGCTGCCAGATCACCGCCGGGCGTATGAAGAATTAAATCAAGACCCTTGCTTCGATCCATTCTATGAATGTTTACCATCAAAGCATTTTTATCTTTATCGTTTATGATCGTATCAGCGAAACCTGGCTTTTGCAGCCATCCCGAATAATAGGCAATAGTATTGCGACCAGAATGTTTCTGAATTTCCGAGAGATATTTTCTCCTTACAAAATCGAGAGGATTGATCTCAGGGTGTTCTTGGTGAATCTGTTGGATCTCATCTAAAACCTCTTTCCAGTTAGGCATTTAGAGAAGTTAGGCTGGACTCTGTGGAAGTTGTACCCGAAGACATATTTTTCAATAATGTAAAAATCTCAAAATGTTCTCCCTTGCTCCAGTCCATTTGTTTTATTGGTAAGGAGCGATTTGGGTTACCTCGAGGTGTGACGATCCTTTTATAATTAGTAGAAGGTGATTTTTCTTTCGAAGATTTAGAAGTCTTCATAAATCAATCTTTTTTTCAAATGTAAAAAGTATGTCAGGTAAAAGCAAATTTTTAATTATTTATACCGCCTCCACCTGCTGCATCTTTTGCGCTTTCTTCCTGTCGTCTTCATTCAGGATCACTTTCCGCATCCTTATAGATTTCGGTGTCACCTCGATGCACTCATCCTGCTGGATATATTCCATGCATTCTTCCAGGCTCATCAATGTCTTGGGTGCAATGCGTGATGCATCGTCACTGCCGCTTGCACGGTGGTTCGTCAGTTTTTTGGGCTCTGTTGCATTAACTACCAGGTCTCCCGGCTTAATGTGCTCAGCAATCACCTGGCCTGCATAAACTTCTTCTCCCGGGTCTACAAAAAAGCGTCCGCGATCTTGTAATTTATCGATGGAGTAACCCGTCGTTTTTTCCTGGTTCTTGGAAATTAATACGCCATTGCTTCTACCGGGAATAAATCCTTTCCACGGCTTGTATTCAACAAAACGGTGCGCCATCACGGCTTCCCCGGCTGTATTTGTAAGCATTGTAGAGCGCAGGCCGATCAGGCCGCGTGAAGGAATCTCAAATTCCAAATGCTGCATATCTCCTTTACTTTCCATCACGTGCATTTCGCCTTTACGCTGCGTCACCAGGTCAATCACCCTGCCACTATGCTCCGCCGGTACGTCCACCACCAGGCTTTCAAAAGGTTCGCATTTTACGCCATCGATCACTTTTACAATCACCTGCGGCTGGCCGATAGTCAGTTCATATCCTTCACGGCGCATTGTTTCTACCAGGATACTCAAGTGTAGAATGCCACGGCCATAAACCATGAAGCTATCGGCATTACCTGACTGTGATACACGAAGTGCCAGGTTTTTTTCCAACTCCTTATCAAGCCTGTCTTTCAGGTGACGCGACGTAACAAACTTTCCTTCCTTTCCATAAAAAGGAGAATCGTTAATGCTGAATTCCATATTGATTGTCGGTTCGTCCACGCTAATGGCTGGTAAAGCTTCCGGATTTTCAAAGTCTGCTAAGGTCTCTCCGATGTTGAAACCATCTATCCCAACAACGGCGCAAATATCACCGGGTTTCACTTCGCTCACACGCTTCTTTCCCAGTCCTTCAAAAACATACAATTCCTTTACCCGGCTTTTTTGAATACTGCCATCTAATTTCATCAGGGAAAGCGGCTGATTTTCCTTGATAACACCACGATCCACTTTTCCGATGGCAATACGGCCAAGGAAAGAAGAATAGTCGAGGGATGTTATCTGCATTTGTAGTGTACCCTCACCAGTCTTTGGCGGCGGCACCTTTTCGAGGATGGTATCGAGCAGGGGGAAAATGTTATCTGTCTCCTGCAGGCTTGTATTCATCCATCCCAGCTTGCTACTACCGTACACCGTTGGGAAATCCAATTGTTCTTCGGTCGCATCCAGGTTGAAGAATAGCTCAAAGACAGCATCGTGCACTTCGTCCGGACGGCAGTTAGGTTTATCAACTTTATTGATCACCACAATAGGATGCAGGCCAAGTTGCAATGCTTTTTGCAAAACAAATCTCGTTTGCGGCATCGGGCCTTCAAAGGCATCTACCAGCAGCAGCACACCATCAGCCATTTTCAATACACGCTCCACTTCCCCGCCAAAGTCACTGTGACCCGGCGTATCGATCACGTTGATCTTTACACCTTTATACGTTACGGATACGTTCTTGCTAAAGATGGTGATACCACGTTCTTTTTCCAGGTCGTTGTTGTCCATGATCAGTTCGCCAGTCTCCTGGTTGTCCCGGAAAATGTTCGTGCTGTGTAATATCTTATCTACCAGGGTGGTCTTTCCGTGGTCTACGTGCGCAATAATTGCAATGTTTCTTATATCCATAACTGTAGGGGCGATTCCCGATTTTCAAAGTTTGCAAAGGTAACGCAAATAAGGCGGGGAAAGTAGTAATAGCAGAAACTTAACACTACGCAGGTAACTTCAGGATGCAACTTTTCGGCAAACTTGCTTATCATAGTACAAGAAAAACACTTAGCATTGAAAAAGAACTCCCTTCCAAGTCTTAAAACCTGTATCATTCTGGACGCTATTGGTTGCCTGAGTTATGTCTTTCCTATCCTCGGTGAAGTGGGAGACATCGTATGGGCTCCGGTTTCAGCCATCATATTTTTCTTTCTTTTTGGCCGAAAGTTGGGCGTATTCGGGGGTATGTTCTCTTTCCTTGAAGAGATCACGCCGGGACTCGATTTTATACCCACGTTTACGATTGCCTGGTTCATCCGTAAAAATGAACTCGGGAAAGAAGGTAAAACTGTGCAGGTGCCGAAAGTGATTGAGCGCAAGGCGATCTTTCGCTGATAGTACGTACAGCTTTTTCATAAATTCTTTTTAAACCAGGAAGGTTTCTGAAAATCTTCTTGATTTAGTCAGCACCATCAATATTTCGGGGCTGTCGGCCATAGTTCGCTATTGAGCTATAGTTCCGGCCATTCACCGTACTCCGCCGCCAGCCTGCGCACCAATCTTCAGCGGGGTATCGGTTGCTGTCCGGCAGCCTGTCGGCAATTGTTCATTGGCAAACTTTTTCAAACTTCTTAAGAACCTGGCAGGGTTTCAAAACTTTCCTGCTTTAATTCCCGTTGTTCATTTCTCATCCTTCCATTGCCGATTTTCCATTAGTTTTAAAAAAACCATCTCCCGATGAAATTTTTTTTATTTTTTTTATTTCTTTCACCTTTCATTTCGATTG
>JBBQSI010000033.1:0-13837 GCA_038213975.1 Chitinophagales bacterium | reverse complement strand
ATTGCAGCATTGCCGGCTCCGCGGAAAATACCATTCAATAAAAACAACAACATAATTACCAGGTTGCCGGTAATCATGAGGCGCGTAAACTGGTAGCCTTCCTTTACAATTTCCGGCGTGGCACCCATCAATTGTAAAAGTTGCTTTGGATATAAAAGGCCGGCAATGCTTATAATTACAGAAATGGCAATAGCGATAAAAATGGATTGACACCTGCTTTTGCTGCAGCAACTTTATCCTTTTCTCCCACCCTCCTTGACACGACTGTTGTTGCGCCCATGCTCAGGCCAAATGCAATGGAATAAATAATGGTGAGGATCGACTCTGTCAGCCCGACTGTCGAAGTCGCAATTGAACCTAATTTTCCCACAAAGAAAATGTCCACCACCGCAAACACGCTCTCCATACACATCTCCAGGATCATCGGAATGGCCAGCAAAAAAATGGCTTTGCGAAAAGCCTGGCTAATAGAACTAGGCCCTTATTATTAAAATAAGTTGATAACATGAATGACGAATAAAAGTGAGCAGAGTGATTAGTCAGGTCAAAGCAACCTGCACTGTTGTTTAGAATGAGATTTAAACAATCTCTTTATTCGTGTACATAACCGGAGAATTTCGCCGCGAAGATAGAGGCTTCGAAGCTTATTTGTAAATTATTCCCGGAAGGCTCCTGTACCCGGTTAAAACTTACACATGAAAGTTTGGAGAGCTTCCGCCTTGCCGGATTTTGCCAGTTCAAGTTCTGGTATGGGATGGACAGAAATTGTGGGTGCAGCTTTAAAAAATAGGTCTAGAAATCGGTTAGTCAATTCTGACTTTATAAATACCTCAAAGGGTTGCGCTTTGAATTTTGAATGTAGTTTTTAACGTTCATCCAAAAGGCAAAAAAAAGATAGAAAATTACCGGCGAGCCAAGTGTAATAAAAGTGATGTAAATAAAATAACGCCTTATAACTGACGTGGCGATGCCCATCGTATCACCAATCGCGGTACAAACGCCAAAGACCTGCCACTCAATAAAATGCTTTAGCTTATACATGTATCCAAAACTAAAAAATATTCATGAATAAGTTAGACTTTTTCATCTTACGAATTTCCTGAACTTCGCAAGCAATTCATGACGCGAAAGGCACGGCACGCAAATTTTACAGGACTCAGCCGCTTCTCCGGTAAAAGATGTTTGATTGATTTCAGTAAATTTGCCTCAGTCGTTTAACACTCAATCAAATAAGCGCACAGTAACTCCAGCGCTTTCATCAAAAACAAATACTATGGTTTTCGATCTGGGCATGATCAAAAAAATTTATGAAGAGTTTCCTGGAAAATTGGCCGCCGCCAGAAAAGTTGTGCATCGCCCGCTAACGCTGACGGAGAAAATTCTTTATACGCATCTTTGGAAGGGAAATGCTGACGAGGCATATGAAAGTGGAAAAAGCTATGTTGACTTTGCACCCGACAGGGTAGCTATGCAAGATGCTACAGCGCAGATGGCACTTCTCCAGTTTATGCAATCAGGCAGGGCAAAGGTGGCAGTACCTTCCACAGTGCATTGCGATCACCTTATACAGGCGGAAGTGGGGGCAAAACCAGATCTTTCGCGTGCGAAGTCTGAGAACAAAGAAGTGTATGATTTCCTTTCTTCTGTTTCCAATAAATATGGTATTGGTTTTTGGAAACCAGGCGCCGGCATCATTCACCAGGTTGTTTTAGAGAATTATGCTTTCCCCGGCGGTATGATGATAGGCACCGATTCGCATACAGTGAATGCCGGAGGGCTGGGTATGGTAGCTATCGGAGTTGGTGGGGCAGATGCATGTGATGTAATGGCAGGGCTACCATGGGAATTGAAGTTTCCAAAGCTGATTGGCGTAAAACTAACGGGCAAGCTTAGTGGCTGGACGGCTTCTAAAGATATCATCCTGAAGGTTGCCGGCATTCTAACCGTTAAAGGAGGCACCGGTGCTATTGTAGAATATTTTGGCGAGGGAGCAAATTCACTTTCATGCACGGGAAAAGGAACAATCTGTAATATGGGTGCGGAAATTGGCGCAACCACTTCCATCTTTGGCTACGATAATAAAATGGGCGACTATCTCCGCGGTACCGGCCGTGAGGAGGTGGCTGACGGTGCAGATAAAATAGCACAAGATCTTACCGGCGATAAAGAAGTGTATGATGATCCTGAAAAATATTTCGACCAGGTAATTGAGATCAATCTTTCAGAACTGGAACCGCACATCAACGGCCCCTTCACACCTGACCTTGCGTGGCCCATATCAAAATTCGCAGACGCGGTAAAAATGAACGAATGGCCTGAAGAGCTGGAAGTAGGACTTATAGGATCCTGCACCAACTCTTCATACGAAGATATTACGCGGGCAGCATCCGTGGCGGAGCAGGCAACAAAGCATGGTATCAAAGCCAAATCAGAATTTACCATCACGCCGGGATCAGAACAGGTGCGGTATACGGTAGAGCGGGATGGATACCTGGACACCTTTGAAAAAATGGGAGGTGTAGTTTTAGCCAATGCCTGCGGACCTTGTATAGGCCAATGGGCGAGGCACTCTACGGATCCTAACAGGAAGAATTCAATTGTCACTTCTTACAACAGAAATTTTGCAAAACGTAATGATGGCAACCCTAATACTCACGCATTTGTAGCGTCCCCTGAGCTCACAACAGCTCTTGCGATCGCAGGCAGTCTGCTATTCAATCCCCTCACCGACTATCTTACAAATGATAAAGGCGAAAAAATAAAACTGACAGAACCCGAAGGTATTGAGATGCCGGTAAAGGGATTCGCCGTAGAAGATGCGGGCTTCCAGGCACCGGCAGCAGATGGTTCTAACGTAGATGTGATTGTATCACCGGAGTCTGACCGGCTGCAAATCCTGGAACCGTTTCCGGCCTGGCAGGGCAAAGATCTCAAGGGCTTAAAGCTGCTGATTAAGGCAAAAGGTAAATGTACCACTGACCATATTAGCATGGCCGGACCGTGGTTGAAATATCGCGGTCACCTGGACAACATTAGCAATAACCTGCTGATAGGCGCCCTGAATTATTTTAATGAACAAACAAATACGGTAAAGAATCAACTTACCGGTGAATACGGTGCACTGCCGCAAACTCAGCGAGCATATAAAGCTGAAGGCATTGGATCAATCGTGGTGGGTGACGAAAACTATGGTGAAGGATCTTCAAGAGAACACGCAGCCATGGAGCCGCGGCATCTTGGTGTAAGGGCAGTGTTGGTGAAATCTTTTGCACGCATCCACGAAACTAACCTTAAGAAGCAGGGCATGCTGGCACTGACATTCGATAATAAGGATGACTATGATAAAGTGCTGGAAGATGACGAAATTGACATCATTGGACTTACTTCTTTCAGTGTTTACAAGCCGTTGAAGATCGTATTGCATCACAACGATGGCACCACAGATGAGTTCCCCGTAAATCATACTTACAATCAACAGCAGATCGAATGGTTTAAGGCGGGCGCAGCGCTCAATATTATCAGGAAGGAGTTTGAAAAGAGCCAGGCCTAATCTGGATGCACGTTCTTGATGCCTGCTATATTTCAGCAGTTAATCCAAGCGTGGTGAAAGCAGGCATTTGAAAGATTTGTTTTCAAATTGCTGTTCCAAATACTTATATTATCTCATAAATAACATTATGGAAAATGTATCTGTGCAGGTACGTCAATTGACAATTGACGATTATCATGAACTTCGGGAAGCCATGGTAAGTGCCTATGCAAGTATGGGCGGTCAATACTGGCAGGAATCATCCTTGAAAAAATTACTTTCACTTTTCCCCGAAGGGCAAATTGCGATACTGGTAGATGATAAAGTGGCTGGCTGTGCCCTGTGCCTTCGTCTCAATTATGATGAATTTGGTGACAAACACACGTACAGTGAGATCACCGGCAATTTTGCTTTTGATACATTTGATGCACGTGGTGATGTTTTATATGGCATCGAAGTCTTTATCGATCCCACTTACCGCGGTATGCGATTGGGCCGAAGACTGTATGAAGCGCGAAAAAATCTTTGCCGCCAGCTAAACCTCAAGGCTATTATTGCCGGCGGACGTATACCCACCTATCATCTATATGCCGGTAAAATGTCGCCCAATGAATTTATCGAGAACGTAAAGCGGCGGGAGATACATGATCCGACACTGAGTTTCCAGTTGTCCAACGACTTCCAGGTGAAACTCGTCAGCAAAAATTATTTACCGGAGGATAAAGAATCAATGGGTTTTGCTACGCTTCTTGTCTGGCACAATATCTTTTACGAACCGGAGAAAAATTTGCTGACCAAAAAGCCAATTGTGCGGATAGGATGTGTGCAGTGGCAGGTACGTCCTTATAATAAAGTGGAAGACCTCATGCAAAGCGTGGAATATTTTGTGGATGCTGTGAGTGACTATGGTTCTGATTTTATTTTGTTTCCTGAGCTCTTCAACGCAGCCCTGATGGGGCCTTTCAATCATTTGCCGGCAGTACAGGCAATCAAGGAGCTGGCAGCATTTACGCCCCGGCTGGTTGAGGAACTTTCGAAATTATCTATCTCTTACAATGTAAATATCATAGCCGGCAGCATGCCGATGATGGAGAATGAAAAGCTATATAACACTGCCTATTTTTTTCACCGGAATGGCAAGGTTGATTATAATCATAAGATACATGTGACGCCCTCTGAAGTGTATGAATGGGCGATGGTGGGCGGCAATAAAGTGATGGTAATTGAATCAGATGTTGCAAAAATTGGGGTCCTCATCTGCTATGATGTTGAGTTCCCGGAATTGTCAAGAATCCTCGCTGACCAGGGGATGCAAATTTTATTCGTCCCCTTCCTCACAGACACCCAGAATGCGTACAACCGTGTACGTTATTGCGCCCAGGCGAGAGCCATCGAAAACGAATGTTTCGTAGCCATTGCCGGCAACGTTGGCAACTTGCCGAAGGTCACTAATATGGACCTGCAGTTTGCCCAGGCCGCCGTGCTTACTCCTTCTGACTTTGCCTTTCCGGTAAATGGCATCAAAGCGGAAGCGACGCCAAATACTGAAATGGTGATCATTTCCGATGTAGACCTTACTTTGCTAAAGAGCCTGCACAACTATGGCAGCGTCCAAAACTTAAAGGACCGCCGGCGGGATGTTTATGAAGTGGTATTGAAAACAAAAGAGGACAACCAGGAAGAAATGAAGATGCACATCATCGAGCAAAAGATGACCGAAGAAGAAACTGCGCTGGAGAGTTAAATATTCTCCAGCACATTCACGATCGGGAGAGAGAATTTAAAAGTAGAACCATTTCCGTTGTCACTCTCTATCCAAATTTTTCCATTGTGCGCTTTTATGATCTCGGCTGCAATATATAGGCCGAGACCTAGGCCGGAGGCATGTTCACCTTTTTTTATCCGGTAATATCTTTCGAAAACATGATCCAGTTTGTCTTTTTCGATACCGCTGCCGAAATCCTGCACAGAGAAGACCAATTGATTTTGATCAGCCGCAGAAGAGACAATGATACGGTTAGATTGAGGTGAATATTTTACTGCATTGGTCAGCAGATTAGTGATCACCTGCTCCAGCCGGAAACGATCTCCGGAAATTTGTACACTGTCGTTCTTTGTAATCTCGAAAAAATGCATTTGTGAAATTCCTCTTACTGCCTGCACTGTTTCTTTCACAAGTTTTTTAAACTCAAATTTTTCCACAAATAGTTTCACTGACTTATGGCGGGGCAGGTTTACAACTACGAGGTCGCCTATAATTTTGTTCAGCTTGATCAATTGGTGGTCCATGGTATTCACGAGTTTTGTGAATTCGCCTTTCATCTGTTTGCTGTAGCTGAGTTGCAATATGTGTACAATGCCTTTCAGGCTGGTAATCGGCGTTTTTAATTCATGCGATGCAATAGAGATAAACTCATCCCTCCATTGATCTGCTTCCCGGGCTTCGGAGATATCAGTCTCTACAATCAGCACCGAACCTGTTTCTTCCAGGTAAATAACAGAAAACATAAACCAACGGGGAGGGGTAATCGAAATCCGGTATTCTGTTTTACAGGAAAGTATTTCCCTACCCAAAACCGATTGAATACCCTGGATGATATCCAGTCCATTTTTATCAGAAGCGTCCCCAATCTGTTTGTAATAATCAAGAAAGTGCTTCCCGAGCACATCGCCAATTTCCAATTCACTTTGTTGATATTCACGATGAAATTGTAACCAGGGATTGTTTACGAATTTGACTAAACCGGTATTGGATAAAATGGCAACATGTCCCGGTAAAGCATGAAAAGCTTCTTCTGCTGTGGAAAGGCTCATCCTTTCTGCTTTAACATCCTGGCTCATCGCGGCTGGAGTCGTGATCATGTCCGGTTTTCCTAATTTTAATAAATGGATCTTAGAGTGCGGCTAAAGTATTCATTTTTTTCTACGCGACCTTAGAACATGCGAAGAATAGAAAATATTTGACCATAAAAAAAAGGCTGAAAATTTTCAGCCTCCTTTTATAAAAGTGATTTTTTGAAAGTTATTAGTTTCTTCTGCCACCGAACAACCTTAAAAGAAAAAGAAAAATGTTTATGAAATCCAGGTACAAGGTCAATGCTCCAAGTATGGATACCTTTTTACGATCGGCTGCACTTACGTCCTGGTATTCCATGCCTTCGCCTATACGCTTAAGTTTTTGCACATCGTAGGCAGTCAGCGCCGTGAAAACCATTACGCCAATGATGCTGATAATGTAGTCCAGCTGGCTGCTCTTCAGGAAAAAATTGATGACCATAGCTATCAAAATCCCGATGACACCCATCATCAAAATTCTTCCAAATTTTGTAAGATCCTGGTCGGTGGTGTAGCCCATAAAAGCCATTATTCCGAACATGGCCGATGCTGATAAAAAACAGCCCATTACCGATCCGGGCGTGAAGGCCATGAGTATGAAGCTAAAGCTGATTCCGTTGATAGTTGCATAAGCTATAAAAAGTCCGAGCAAAGCTGGCGCCGACAAACGGCGATATCCAAAGGACATCAGCAAGACAAAACCTAACGGAGCAAACAAAGTAACACTTCCAAGCGTGGTCAAACCACCCTCTTCGGCCACCAGGTAACTCAGCATTGCAGGGTTGCTGGAGAAAAGCCAGGCAAACAGCGCAGAAATGCCAAGTGCAATAAACATCAGCATGAAGACATTGGCGATAAAAGACCTGGCTTGCACCCGCTCTTCTGTCTGGGTAAGAATGGTGTATTGGGTAACGGCGTCTTTATTAGTGAGTTCCATAATTATAATTTGCGCTAAAATTAATGATAGCAAGACATAAAAGAAGCAATAACGAAAAAATTTAAAGAAAATTTGCAGCTTACAGGGAAACGGAGTTAACCCGTCTGAAACCAAACCTTTTTCTTATCATCCCAATCGCCGTTGTAGTTAATGGTAAGCTCTTCCCCATTCTCTATGATACGCACCGTTTCTATCCGCATTATGTCCTTTTGGAAGTCCATAAAATATTCACAATTGCTGGCGTAGCTATGGTTGTAAAGTGAAATATAACCTAAGGCAACTGCGCAGTGCTTTTTGTCCTGACCCCATTCAAAAATATAATCATGCAGCAAAGTCTGATCAAGATGTTTTCGTTCGCCGGCAGACATTACAATCACCGGCGACTCCTCAATCACTGTATTCGCAGGAATCCTTTCACGGGTAAATACGCCGCGGCCCTTACGCTGCGTTGTTACGATGTATAGATATGTTTTCAACATCACCGGCTCTTTTGACTTATCTAAAATAAATTAATTTGCGCAACGCCTGACGGCAGGTTATTAGAATGACAGAAGAAGAAATATCCATATTAGATCAGTACGACGAAATTGTTGAGGGCGGCGACGCGGAAAGAATCACTGCCTTTTTGAATGAGCAAAATATCAGTGATGTTGCAGAGATCGTTTACGAACACGAAGAAAGTGAATTAGAAATCTTTCTGCAGTTGCAATTACACCGGGCAATTAGTCTGTTTAAAATCCTTGAACATCCTTCACAAAAAAGAATCATTAAGAATCTTTCGCCGTACAAAAGCGCCGAGCTGCTCAATGCCATGCAAGCGGATGACAGGACAGCCTTCCTCGAAGACCTGCCAAATGAGGTAGTACGGGAACTGGTAAAGACCCTTGATCCTGAAGAAAGAAAAATTACTTTATCGCTGCTGGGGTACCCTGAAAATAGTGTAGGCAGGCTGATGACGCCGGACTATGTGTACGTGCACGAATACAATACAGTTGCCCAGGTGCTGGAAATCATCCGGAGCGTCGGGAAGAATACGGAAACGATCGACGTCATCTACGTGATCAACAAAAACGGGGAACTTCTCGATGACATCCGGATCCGCGAATTTCTGTTGGCACCGCCAGAAATGAAAGTAAGTGAGATGATGGATGGCCGGTTTATCGATTTGAACGTAAATGACGACCAGGAAACAGCGAACGAAGTTTTTAAAATGAATAATCGTGTAGCGCTGCCCGTAGTTGATGATTACAACGTGTTGCTGGGCATCGTTACCATTGATGATGTGCTCTGGGTGACAAATGAAGAATTCAGCGAAGACATTCAAAAGATCGGTGGTGCGGAAGCACTGGATCAGCCTTACCTGGACACTCCTTTTTTGGGGCTGGTCAAGAAGCGGGTTGGCTGGCTGATTATTTTATTTCTGGGCGAAATGCTAACGGCCACGGCTATGGCCTATTATAATGATGAATTGGCGAAAGTCATCATTTTAACCAACTTTATTCCCCTGATCATGAGCAGCGGCGGAAATAGTGGCTCACAAGCCTCCACGCTGATCATCCAGGCCATGGCGCTTGGCGAAGTGGCGATTTCTGACTGGTGGCGGGTAATGAAGAGAGAGATACTTTCCGGGCTGATGCTCGGGATTATATTAGGACTTATTGGCTTCCTGCGCATTTTCGTCTGGCACTTGCTAATGCATCATGGCGTAATGACAGATATCTACGGGATCGAGTGGTTTTTAATCGGTTTGTCTGTTAGTTTCTCGCTTGTAGGAGTCGTGTTATGGGGATCACTAACCGGAAGTATGCTGCCCATTCTGCTAAAAAAATTAAATGCCGATCCCGCTTCTTCAAGTGCACCTTTTGTGGCGACCCTGGTAGACGTTACCGGGCTAATTATCTTCTTCAATGTTGCGCTGTTTTTCCTAAAAGGACACGGACTTTAATACATTCCAGCTATTGTCTGCAAGATGAGTTTATTATCGTTTTCGTTACTTTGTATTCCTTCAAAAAGCTCATCGAGACTTCAGAGAATAATTACCGGTAGACTTATTCACTTAAAATATTGGATTTATGTGTGGCATTGTTGGATATATCGGATCAAGAGAAGCTTACCCGATTATTATAACGGGATTAAAGAGGCAGGAATATCGGGGCTATGACAGTACCGGTGTTGCACTGATTCATAACGGTGAACTTTCAGTATATAAGAAAAAAGGGAAAGTGGCCGAATTGGAAAATTCATTGCTAGGCAAACCGCTTGCCGCGAATATTGGCATTGGTCACACACGTTGGGCTACACACGGCGAGCCAAGTGATGTGAATGCGCACCCGCATGTAAGCGCCAGTGGAAAGCTCGCGATGATTCACAACGGAATCATTGAAAACTATGCGCAGTTAAAAAAGGAATTAATTAAAAAGGGGTACGAATTCAAGAGCGAGACAGATACAGAGGTTTTATTAAACTTTATAGAGGAGATAAAGCTCAATGAAAATTGTCCGCTCGAAGAGGCCGTAAGAATTGCATTGAAACGTATAACTGGTGCCTACGTAATCCTGATATTGGATGAAGATAATCCCGACACGATTGTAGCAGCCAGGAAGGGAAGCCCTTTGGTGATTGGCATCGGAAAAGATGAACATTTCCTGGGCTCCGATGCTACGCCCATGCTGGAATATACCAAGGAGGTCGTTTACGTAAATGACTATGAAATTGCCATTGTGAAGGCGGGTGAACTGATACTCAAAAACCTGGGTAACGAAAAACAGACGCCCTATATTTCTAACCTCGATCTTGAACTTGCAGCTATAGAGAAAGGTGGCTATGACCACTTCATGCTGAAAGAAATTCATGAACAGCCTGCTACCATCTTCGACTGCTTACGTGGCCGTCTAGACGCAGATAAAGGCACCATCACCATGAAAGGTGTGGCGGATAATGTTGACACACTAATGAATGCCAACAGGTATATCATTATTGCGTGCGGTACCAGTTGGCATGCCGCGTTGGTGGCAGAATATGTAATCGAAGAGCTTTGCCGTATTCCTGTGGAAGTGGAATATGCTTCTGAGTTCCGTTATAGAAATCCCATCATCAACAAAGGTGATGTAATTATTGCCGTTTCGCAAAGCGGCGAAACGGCCGATACACTCGTAGCGATAGAAAAAGCTAAAGAACAGGGCGCTTTTATTTTCGGTATCGTAAACGTAGTGGGATCCTCCATTGCCCGCGCTTCTCACGCCGGCGCTTATACGCACGCAGGACCGGAAATCGGTGTAGCTTCCACAAAAGCTTTCACTGCTCAACTTGCCGTGCTGATGATGATCGCCTTAAAAATTGCGAACGAAAAAAGTACGATTACACAGGGCCGCTACCAGCATTTACTAAATGAACTGGCTGGGGTGCCGGAAAAAGTAGATGCAATTTTAAAAAACACGTGCCCGCTGGAAAAAATAGGAAACAAGTACAAGGATTCCATAAATGCGCTTTACCTGGGGCGCGGGTATAATTTTCCGATCGCCCTGGAAGGCGCGCTTAAGCTGAAAGAAATCTCCTATATTCACGCGGAGGGTTACCCTGCGGCAGAAATGAAGCATGGCCCGATCGCACTTGTCGACAACCAGTTACCGGTAATATTTGTGGCAACGAAAGATGAATTCCACGCAAAAATAGTCAGCAATATCCAGGAAATTAAAGCAAGAAAAGGCATCGTGATCGCCGTGATAACGGAGGGTGACGACATCATCCCAACAATGGCTGATGATACTTTTGCAGTGCCACCCGCTGACGAAATCGTAGCACCACTATTGAGCGTCGTGCCATTGCAGTTGCTATCTTATTACATTGGAGTTGCCCGCGGCTGTGATGTGGACAAACCCAGAAACCTCGCAAAATCCGTGACCGTAGAATAGCCGGCTTACTAGTGTTTTAAAAAATAATGCGAGAATGCAAATCAAAGCCGAAAAATTCCCGGAGCTTGTAGTGCAGGTCAGATAAATTAATAGGGTGCGTAACCAACAGATTCTTACTTCCAAATGAACATCATAAAAAAACATCCGATAGATAACCTGGGGTACAATTTTGTGGATGCAAAATATCTACCTGACGGACAGGATGAATATTACCTCCGTAATAAGCAAAATAATAACGGGATAAAATACCGGAAACTGTCGGCCTCAGAAATTGAAATACTCGTGCGCAACGGCAACAACTCAGACGACTGGGGCCGGATATTTGTCTCAGAGGCATTTGACCCGGTTCTGGTAAAAAATTCAAAGTTTTACGGGCTGGTGCGGATCGGAAAACTCGAACCCTATTACCTGGAATTTCATAACCTGCGAATGCCGGTAGGCATTTACAACAGTACCGTCATCAGTTGTGATTTTGGCGACAATGTATGCATCGACAATGCACACTATCTTAGCCATTATATTATCGGCAACGAGGTAATGATTGCCAATGTGAATGAATTGGCGGCAACAGATTACGCCAGGTTTGGCAATGGAATTCTAAAGGAAGGAGAAGATGAAAAAAATAGAATATGGATGGAGGTTAGAAATGAAAACGGTGGCCGGAGCATTCTGCCTTTTGATCGCATGCTTGCAGGAGATGCCTGGCTCTGGAGCGAATTTCGCAGCGACAAGTCCTTTCTAAAACGCCTGGTGGAACTCACCGCAAAAGAGTTTGATAATAAACGTGGCTACTACGGGACGGTTGGCAGCAGGACAGTTATCAAAGACTGTGACATTCTCAAAGATGTTTCTATTGGCACAGATGCCTACATAAAGGGAGCAAATAAACTCAAAAACCTAACCATAAATAGCGACGAAACGAGGAGCACGCAAATAGGTGAAGGTTGCGAAATGGTAAACGGAATTGTTGGCTTCGGTTGCCGGAGTTTTTACGGAGTGAAGGCAGTACGATTTGTAATGGCGTCACATTCCCAGCTAAAATACGGCGCACGTTTGTTGAATTCTTACCTTGGCAACAATTCTACCATTTCATGTTGCGAAGTCCTCAATACCCTGATATTTCCAGGGCACGAGCAACACCACAACAATTCCTTTCTATGTGCATCCATGGTAATGGGCCAAAGTAATATTGCTGCCGGCGCAACCATCGGCAGTAACCACAACAGTCGTAGTCCGGATGGCGAACTCATTGCCGGGCGTGGATTCTGGCCCGGGCTCTGCGTGAGCTTGAAGCATAATTCCCGTTTTGCCTCTTTCACTATTCTGGCGAAAGGTGACTATCCTTACGAGATGGATATTAAACTGCCATTTAGCCTCGTGAGCAACGACGTACAGAATGATCAGTTGGTCGTAAACCCGGGATATTGGTTCAATCATAACATGTATGCCCTTTCCCGAAACACCTGGAAATATGAAGACCGGGATATGCGCCAGGAAAAAATTCAAAAACTTGAATTTGATTACCTCGGACCTGATACGGTGAATGAGCTTTTTGATGCGATAGAAATTTTATCAAAACTGAAGGCTGAAAAAGACGGTAGTGCGCGGGTTAACAATTTTGAAAACAGCAAAAGACAAACAAAAGTTTTGCGGGTACAGGAAACCATTGAATTGTTTAGTGAGCTGATCACTTATTACTGCACCAGGCAACTTTTGCTGCACATTGCATCTAAGAGCTTAGATTCATTTGAAAGTTTGAAAAAATCAGTTCATGCACAGGTTGCGAGAAACGAATGGGTAAGTGTAGGTGGCCAATTGATGCCATCTACGGATGTGGACTTACTTCGGAAGAATGTTATCAACGGAAAGATCGACACCTGGGCCGCCGTTCATCACACTTACATTGCAGAAGGTAAAAAGTACGGAAATAAAAAATTAAGCCATTCTTATGCGGCTTTGCTGGAATTGAAAGGAATCACCTCGAAACAGTTTACGGCTTCACTCTTCAAAAAATTGTTAGAGTCCACGATGAACACAGAGGCCTGGATGGCAAGAAACATTTATGAATCACGGGCAAAGGATTACATAAATCCATTTCGCCAGATGACATATAAAAACAAAAAAGAAATGAATGATGTCGTCGGCAAGATCGAAGACAACCAGTTTATTCAATTAAAACTGAAGGAAGCCGGGGAATTTCAAGAGCGTGTTAACGCTTTAATAAAAACCTGGAAGCTTTAATTATTTATTTAGGAAAGATTCCACGGCCAGCAGGTAGCCTTTCAAGCCGAAGCCGAAGATAGTACCGGCACATTGCGCAGAAATGTGTGACACCTTCCTGAATTCCTCACGGGCTTCAATATTTGAAATGTGCACTTCCACGACAGGCACCTTAATAGCCGCAATAGCATCCCCAATCGCAACAGAAGTATGTGTGTAGCCGCCCGCATTTAATATGACCCCATCCATGAGCTCACCGGCACGCTGAATTTCATTGATCAGCTCACCTTCTACATTACTTTGGTAGTAATCGAAGTCAATTGTCTCATATTTTTTGCGGAGCTTATTGAAGTAATGCTCGAACGATTCTCCACCGTATATATCTGTTTCACGTGAGCCAAGCAG